>JBIIMR010000053.1:0-7457 GCA_044337895.1 Alphaproteobacteria bacterium | reverse complement strand
TTTGTTTTTAGAAAATAAATTAATAGAAAACATAACGGGTGATTCTAAATATGATTTGCAAATTAAATTTGATTCTGTGTCAATAAATTTTAAATTGGAAGAGTTTGATTTAGAACAGGTTAAGTTAATTATAGAAAAAATATCTCAGTTAATGAAAATTGATGGTATATTTTTTGGTTCTTTAATATTAGGTGCTGAATATAAAAATCATAGCAAAAAAGCATTAAAAAGAATTAAAGAGAAAAATAATGCTAATAAATGGAAAAATATTAATTTTAATGAAAAAAATATAGAAGAAATATTTCTTAAGTTTTTTTCTGATTTTAATTACTATACCTCGGGGTCTATAATGATTTTTAGGGCAGAAAATAGAGAAAATGAAAAAAAAAGAATTAAAGAAGTAATAAAGAAAGAATTAAAAAATGCAAAATTTGATACATTTTTGGAGATATAAATTAGAAAATTTATGTAAATATTTGTTAAAATGTGTGTTTTTGTTGGTTTGTTTTTTCTTTTTGTTGCCTGTTTTGTTGTTAAAAGCAGAAGAAGTTCCTGCTGAAGAAGTTTGTAATTTATTTCCTGATCCTACACAAGATACTTTAATTGTTTCCTCCAATATAAAAGCAGAAGAAAATTATTATGATAACTGTATCTATAAAACTATACATATAGTAGAAGGCGGTAGTATAGAGTTTGGGCTTACTACTGTTTATCTTTCCTTAACAAATTTTATTACAGATTCTACTGTTAATGAGCTTGATTTACAAGGCAGCACTTTAAAATCTAAATTTGTAACATTTGAAGGGGATATGAAAGTAAGTATTGTAAGTAGTGGTAGGTTTGAGGTGGGACAAGCTGGGCTTTATCCTCCTGATCCTGAATGTAGTGGTAGTAGTGATGAATGTGGGGATAAAACTATAGGATTTTTAGAATTTAAAGGTGATAACTTAACTTTTGATATAGGAACTAAAGAAAATATTAGCACGGGTGTTGTTCTTGTTAATGTTAAGCTATTTAATGATGTTTGTGATGTAGATGATTTAGAATGCCTCAATCAAAAAAAATCAATGACTATTAATAATTATGGTGGTGCGGTAACTTATCTTTCTTATTGTGAGGTTTATGGGTTAGCTGATGATGGAGTTACACTTAATCAAGATAAGTGTAAGGTTTTTGATAGCATCAATATTAATAATCAAAGTAATGGTTCGGTTGAAATTGATCTTTGGGCTTGTAACTTGAATGAAAAAAATACAACTGCTAGTGGATATTGTGATAAATCTAGGTATACTAATACTACTATGATGGATGTTTTGGATATCTATGCTACAAGTGGGACTGTTTCTTTTATAACTGGGTTAGGTTTTTTTGCAAAAGAAAATTATTTATTTGTTGGTGCTACTGCAAGCATTGAATGCTCAACTATTGATGTGGAATGCCAAACTAAATATCTTGAAGCTAATGACAACCCTGATTTAGATGGAAGGCAAACTTTTTTACATGCAACTATAAAGGGAACTTTTAGTGGAATGTTGAATGCTACCTTAGGTAATGATGAAGTAAATTTATATGATGGTGCTAGGGTTTTAGGTGCTAAAAATACAAGTGGTGAAGAATGTAATCCAGATGGCACTAATTCTAATACTTGTAATCCTGATTATGGGAAAAAACAAGATATTAATCTTCTTGATGGGGATGATGTTTTAGGGCTTTATTCTTATTTAAAAAAATATCCCGAGGATGAAACATATGTTGTGTTAGAAATGAATATGCTTGTGGATGGTGGTGAAGGGAATGATGTTATAAATGTATATGGTAGAGTTATGTTTTCTGATAATAATGGAAAATCTATTTTTTCTAATTTTGAAAAATCTGTTTGGGATAAAAATACTGAAGTAACTTTTAAAAATGCTAGTGCTGCATCTGAAACATTTAAAGAAATTGATGTGGTTAATAATGGTGGATATTTAAACATTACATACGATTACAATGTAAAATTTAAAAGTTATGAACAAAATGGAGGAAAAATATCTCTATATTTTGATTTATTTAATACAGAAAATAGAAGCTCTATTGAAGCAACTGACTACATGAAATTTAATAATGTTGTGTTTGAAGTAGATACTGCCACAAAAGATGAAAAAGATATCGAATATGTGAAATTATATTTGGATGAAGATTATGTTATAACTTCTGCTAATGTAGAAGAATTTAATAATAACAATATCGTTCATGTTAGTGACCCTAGGATTGTTGGCGAATTTATATATGAAAATGAAACTGTTGCTATTGACTTTACTTTAAATGATTACAATCAAAGGGTAAATTCTTATACTGAAAATGAAGAGGTTATTTTAATTGCTAATTCTTTAAATAGTGTTCTTTATTCTAAAGAATACCAAGATATGTTTAATGTTTTTGATAAGTTAAACTATTTATCTGGTAATGATTTAGTGAATGCCGTTGATGATATGACTCCTTATTATATGGAAGATATTAAACAAATGAATATCTCTATTACTGTAAATATTAACAATATGATTAATAAAAGAAATACGGATTTTGGATTCACACATAATAACAAAATACATGGAACAAAAAATATCAAAACAATTGGTGATGATTTAAAAATTCAAAACATAGTTCTGTGGACTGGGGTTGATTTTAGTAAAACTTTTTATGATGATTCTAATTATAAAAAACAAACAAATTTACAAAATAATATATATGCAATGGGAGCTGATTTTATTTTAACCGATAGATTACTTATGGGGATTGCTTTTTTTTATGGGGATTCTTCTATTGATTCAAATAGTATTTATTATGGAGGGGTTCAAGCTTATAACTATGCTGTTTACATTCAATATAATCCTAAATTTTTATATACAAACTCTATATTATCATATGGTATGAATAGATTTAAAATAAAAAGATACGATTCTTATATTGATGAATCCACTAAAGCTATGTTTTATAGTGATGTGCTTAACTTTAATTATGAAATGGGGAAAAAATTTGCACTATTTAATAAAAACTCACCTACAGAATATATTATAGATTTTTATACTGGCTTAAATTACATAGATATAAAAACACCTGAATTTACTGAAAGTGGTGAAATGGGTTATGTTTATGATGATACTGAAGGTAAATCTTTTGCCTATTACTTTGGAACAAGAATATCTAGGGAATTTAAAGTTAGCTACCTATATAAAAAAACAATAGAACCTAATTTAGATTTTAAATTGGGTTATAATAAAAGTGATAATATAGATACTGTTGTAAAATTTAACTCTGATAATGCTGATACTATGGTTTTTAAATCTGAAAATTATAGTGGTATGTTCTTTTATATAAATGGTGGTGTTTCTTATAAAATAGCTAAAAACTTTAAAGCAGATTTAGGGTTAAGTATGTATAAGACGGAAAAAATTAGTAATGGGGCTTTAAATATTAAATTAAAATTTATATTGTAATTTAATGTAATTTAATTTAATTTGTTTAATTGATTAAATTATGATATTTTTTGGTTATGATTTACAATTTATGTATTTTACTTTGTATTGTAAATTTTTTATAAATAATTTTTTAAAGGAGTGTAAAAATATGTTTAGGTTTAAAGTGTTAATTTCTATTTTATTTTTGTTATATAGTTTAGGAGTTGTAAAAGCTGAAGGTATTAAAGGATTATATTTAGGAGCTGGTGTTGGCTTAGAAGGATGGGCTAAGGGCTCTGAAATAAAAGATAACGGAGATGTATCTAATGATTCTATAAGAGACGATTATTCCCACTATCCATCTATTGATGAAGCGAGAATTCCTTTTTCTGTTATGATTGGTTATGATGTATTAAGTTTTATGAGTGTTGAATTTGATTATACTTATGGTATGAAAAATTCATATGAAGATGAACAATCAGATGGTGATGTTCGAAAATTTGAAGATTCTTATAATCAATTTCATTTAAGTGCTGTTTTTAAAAAAACTTTTGAAGAAAAATATACTCCTTTTGCTGCTATTGGATTAGGTTATTTGGGAATGAAATCTATGTATTATAGCACAAGTACTATGTATGATAGCATAAGTACTACTGCAACGAAGGATGAGTACTCTTATAGTGGTTTTAGTTTAAAATTTGCTTTTGGATATGAACAAAATTTAAACTCTCATAATATAATTGGTGTTAGATATGATATTAATTATGCTCCTTCTTTAAATACCACTTATGATACATCTTTTACAGATGTTGATGGAAGTGTAGAAACTGAATCTTTCAAGGAAAATGGAATATTTAAGTCTATGATTAGCTATGTTTCTGTATACTATAAATACAAATTTTAGTATTTTAGTATTCAAACACTAAATTAAATTTAATAGATAATTTTTAAGGGATTTTAAATCTGTGGATTTTTAATCCCTTTTTTTTTGATTTGCTATTTTATTTGATGTATAATTTTTATTATAGGTTAAGTTGTTTTTATAGGTGAAATTGTTTTAGGATATTAATAAAAAAAATGGATAATGATAACATAAAAAATATTTATAATATAGAAGCGGAAAATGCATTACTGGGGGCCTTGCTGATTAACAATAATTTATTTGAACATGTAAGCTCTATAATTACTTTTGAACACTTTTATTCCCCTATCAATAGGGATGTGTTTTTTATTTATAAAAAAATTGCAGATAAAGGATTAATTGCTGATCCTATTAGTATTTTACATAGTTTAAAAAGCTTAGATGTTGCAAATAAAGATTCTATTAATCAAGAATATTTAGCTAATTTAATTGATAGTTCTTTAAATTCATCTTATGAAAGTGCTAAAACATATGCAAATATTATTTATGATTGCTTTTTAAAAAGAGAATTGCTTGGTATGGTTAATAACATGCAAGAAAGTATTAAAAATCAAGATTTAACGGCATTAGAACAAATTGAAGATCTTGAGAAATCTATTTTTACCTTAGCTGAAAAAGGTGCTACAAAATATGAATTTAAAGATTTTTCTACTTCTATTTCTATTGCTATTGAACTTGCTAAAAAAGCTCGCTTAAATACCGATGGAATTAGTGGAGTTACTACTGGTTTTTTAGATGTGGATAAAAAACTTGGGGGGATGCAACTTTCTGATTTGATAGTTCTAGCTGGAAGACCATCTATGGGGAAAACTGCACTTGCAACAAATATTGCCTATAATGCTGCTTTTAAATATAGGGAAACAAAAGGAAAAAAAGGGGCTGTTGTTGGGGTGTTTTCTTTAGAAATGTCTGCGGAACAATTAGCTGGAAGGATACTTTCTACCCAAGCAAATATTAGAAGTGATATGATAAAAAAAGGTATGATGCAGGATTCTGATTTTAATAGATTAATTGCATGCAGTGAAGATTTAAAAAGTGTTCCTATTTTTATTGATGATACTCCTTCTATTACAGTTTCTCAAATCCGTGCAAAAGCAAGAAGATTAAAAAGAAAAAATAACCTTGGGTTAATAGTTATAGATTATATTCAATTAATAGGTAGTGATAGAAGATCTTTTGATGGTAATAGATCGGTTGAGGTGTCTGAAATAACTCGTGGGCTTAAGGGAATTGCTAAGGAGCTTAACCTCCCTGTAATTGCACTTTCTCAGCTTTCAAGAGCAGTTGATGCGAGGGAAGATAAAAGACCTTTACTTTCTGATTTAAGGGAATCTGGATCTATTGAACAAGATGCGGATGTTGTTTCTTTTATTTTTAGGGAAGAATATTATTTAGATAGGGCAAAACCCGATGAAGGTAGTAATAAATTCTTAGAATGGAATCAAAAAAAACAATCTGCTAAAGATAAAGCAACTGTGGTAATTGCAAAAAACAGGCATGGACCTATTGGTGATATTGATTTAAGATTTAATGCAATGTACACTCAATTTGAAAATTTGGATACAAAAACAGATGTTAAATAATGAAAATGGAAATGTTAATTTAGAAATTGAAAAATTAGTTAAAAAAAATGGATCGCTTTTAGTTATTAATTTAGATTACTTTAAGCAAAATTTTAATGACTTAAATAATGTTATTACAAAATACAGTGGAGAAATCTCTTGTGTGTTAAAAAATAATGCCTATGGGATTGGAATTAAAGATATCGCTTATTTTTGTAATATGCTTGGCAATAAAATATTCTTTGTTGCAACCTACTTTGAAGGAATTAAATTGCAAGAAATTTTACTCAATATTGGGAGTGATTTTAAAATCTATGTGTTGCATGGTATTTTTTGCGATGAAATGGAAATTCTTTTTAAATATGATTTAATTCCTGTTTTAAACTCTTACACACAAATTGAAAAATGGGTAAATTTTGCTAGAAAAAAAAATACTAAGCTTAAAGCAATTGTAAATATTGAAACTGGGTTAAATAGGCTTGGGCTTGATTCTAATGAAATTGAAAAATTTTATGAAAATAAAGATTTGATTCTAAAGGATTTGGATATTGAATATATTATGTCTCATCTTGCTTGTAGTGATGATGTTACTAGCAAACATAATGAAGTGCAACTGGTGGCTTTTAATAAAATTAGGAAAATGTTTCCTGATTTTAAATTCTCACTTTCTGCATCCTATGGGATATATTTGGGGGGGGATTATGTAAGTGATTTGGCAAGAATTGGGGTTGCTCTTTATGGTGGTAACCCTACTCCGCATTTAAAAAATCCTATGAAAAATGTGGTTAATCTTTATAGTTCTATTATACAAATTAAAACGATTAAGCAAGGTGATTGTGTTGGTTATGGTTGTTTATTTGTGGCAGAAAAAGATACAAAAATTGGAATTGTTTCCGTTGGTTATGCCGATGGAATTATTAGAAGTGCTAGTAATAAGTCTTTTGTTTACATCAATAATAAAAAAGCTAAAATTTTAGGTAGAATATCTATGGATTTAATTGCGGTTGATATCACAAATTTTGATGAAAATGAAGCGGGGTTAAATTCTTTGGTGGAAATAATTGGTGAAAATCAAGATGTAAATGATTTAGCTAAAGCGGCTGGATCTATCCATTGTGAGGTGCTTTCTAATATATCTAATAGGTATCCTAAGATTTTTATTTATAACAATGTAATATATTATGATAGTATACTGGGTAAATTATAATGAATATGATTTTAAATTTTTTTGCATTTATTGGTAGGTTTGTTACGAATATACTTGCTAGTGTTGGGGAATTTGGTTTTTTTTTGCTGGTTGTATTGAAAAATTTTAGCACTCCTTTTTATTTTAAAAACATAGTAAAAAATTTTTTAGAAATCGGTTTTTTCTCTTTGCCTGTGGTGTTTTTAACTGCTCTTTTTTCTGGAATGGTGCTTGCTTTACAGAGTTATATTGGGTTTGCTAAGTTTTCTGCTGAGTCTGTAATTGCTAATGTTGTGGTTGTTTCTTTAACTCGTGAGCTTGCCCCTGTGCTTTGTGCTTTAATGGTTGCA
>JBIIMR010000052.1:0-7466 GCA_044337895.1 Alphaproteobacteria bacterium | reverse complement strand
ATCTATCATATTTTTTAAACACATATCACTCGATTTCAAAAATTCATCTGGCAATATTACAATAAACGGTTCATTATTTAAAAAGCTTTTAGCACAATAGATAGCATGCCCTAGTCCTTTAGGATGCTGCTGCCTAGTAAAAAAAGCCTTTCCAGGTTTTGGCATACCTTTTCTAATAATATCTAACACTTTATTTTTTATACTTAAATGGGATTCTAATTCATAACTAATATCAAAATGATCCTCAATCATAACCTTTCCCCTACCTGTCACAAAAATAAATTCTTCTATTCCCGCATCCATCGCTTCTTCTATTGCATATTGAATCACAGGTTTATCCAAAACAGGTAACATTTCCTTAGGTATAGCTTTTGTCGCAGGTAAAAATCTAGTTCCAAGTCCGGCAACAGGCAAAACAGCTTTTTTTATTTTATTTTTTTTCATTTTTTTTTAATTAACTCCATATATCTAATTATTTAATATTTTATCTGTTATTTCAAACACCGCTAAAGATAAATTTTTATTTTCCAGTAATTTTTCCAAATGATTTTTAATATATGCTTTATTATCTTTTTTCAATGTTTTAAATTTAGCAAAAGTTTTTACAATTCCTGATGCAACACTTGAGTTAATTTTATCTAATTTTTCAATCATATCAAATAAAAAAGAATATCCTTCAAAACTTTCACCATGAATACAAAAATTATTATTAGCAAATCCACCGATCAAAGCCCTAACATTATTAGGATTTTTAATATTAAAATAAGAAGTTTCCATAATCATTTTTACATTTATTAAAGCAGATTGTTCATCCCTAGTCGTAGTAGAATTCAAAGCCATCCATTTATCAATTAATAAATGATAATCTCTGTAATTATTATAAAAATCATCCATAAAATATTTATAAAAATCAACATCCATAATATCCCTAATTGCATTTAAAACAGCAATTTTATTAGTAATATTAGATGTATCAAAATAATGTTTTTCTATTATATTTTTTTCATTTTCTAATTTAGCAAGATAATAAATAATTTTTGTTCTTAGAGTTCTTTTTTGCATATTAACAGGAGAGAAAACATCAGGATTATCTATATGATAGCTATAAAGCTCAATTAATTTATTTTTTAATACAACTGCTATTTGAGTTTCATATTTTTTAATAACCTCAAATATCCTTTTTACAGGTAGATTTTCTATAAATTTTTCACTTAAATCATCAAATGTTGGTAGCCTCAAAAAATACACCAAACTTAAATCATCTACACTATAATTAAGAATAACTTCTTCAATAAATTTAGCCATATTTAAAGAATTATCAATCTTATCTTCTAAAACATCTTGCAACATATTTTCCAAAATAATTTCTTTAAAATAATTGTATTTATTATAAAAATCCGAGTCTTTTTTTGCTAATATTTTTTTAGATTCTAAAGACAACCCATAATCTAAATTCACAGGAGCACTAAAACCCCTATTCACAGAGAATATCATATTTTCTTTACTAATAAATTTATTTTTATTTACTTCATTTATTACTGCATTGTCAATAATTGCTAACAATTTATTATCTTTTTTTTCAAAAATAAATTCCTTTTCTTTTTCATCCAAAAGAATAATTTTTTCATTTTGATTATTTTCCATTTGAATTGGATTACCATTTGCATCAAAAATTGCAATTTTAAGTGGTATCATCAATATATTGGAATTTTTAGCATTAAACTGAGAAATTTTTATTTTAACAAAATCACCATCATCTTCATTATAATTAGAAACTTCACACTTAACTGTAGGAGTTCCATTTGTTTTATACCAATTTTTAAATAAAGAAAAATCCCTAGCAGACACACACTCCATAGCATAAATAAAATCTTCACAAGTCACCGCCTGCCCATCAAAAAGCTCAAAATATTTATCAATACCTCTCTTAAAAATTTCCTCACCCAAGATTGTATAAACCATTCTAACAATTTCCGCACCCTTTTCATAAACAGTAAGAGTATAAAAGTTATTCATTTCAATATAGCTCTCTGGTCTAATAGGATGTGAAAGCGGTCCCATATCTTCCTTAAATTGCTTATTTTTCAAAAACTCAACATTATCAACCCTCAAAGTATCTTTATTGTATATACTTTCAGAAAAAAATTGATCCCTAAATACAGTCAACCCTTCTTTCAAAGTTAATTGAAACCAATTTTTGCAAGTTATTCTATTTCCTGTAAAATTATGAAAATATTCATGTGCTACAACTGCCTCAACATTAAAAAAATCATTATCCGTAGCACTATTAGGAGTTGCAAGAATATAAGCATCATTAAAAATATTTAAACTTTTATTTTCCATTGCACCAAAATTAAAATCACGAACAGCAACAATATTAAACACAGATAATTCATACACCAAGTTAAATTGATCTTCATCAAATTTCATAGATTTTTCTAAACTTTCCAAAGCAAATATAGCTTGTTCTTTTTTACCAATTTCTACAAATACATTCAAATCTACATTTTGATTATTTTTATTTATAAAAGGCTTACTAACAACATCAAAATTTCCTAGAACAATAGCAAACAAATAACAAGGCTTTTTAAATGGATCTTCAAACACTACATAATGCTTATCATCTCCCAAATAACCTTTTTCAATTAAATTTCCATTACTAAGTAAAGTAGGATATTTATTTTTATCAGCTTCAATATAAACATTATAAACACACATAGCATCAGGTCTATCAAAAAACCAAGTAATTCTTCTAAAACCCTCAGGCTCACATTGGGTACACAAGGTTCCATTACTCAAATATAATCCCATAAGTTTTGTATTTTTAGCAGGATATATAACAACTTCTGTTTCCAGTATAAAATCACTTTCTATATTATAAATAATCAACAAAGAATCTTGAATTTTATAATCAACATTTTCTACTAAAATTTTCCCATTTAAAATTATTTTTTTTGTTTCTAAATCTTCCCCTTTTAAAGTAATATCATTTCCTTCAAGTATTTTACCTTTTATAATATTACTAACAGTTACAGAATCAGCTTCAACAATGAATTTTAAATTTACATTTTGCAATTCAACATTCAAAGGTTTGTATTCACTTAAATATTTAACTTTTTTATCTAACATTTATTTTTCAGCTTTCAATAGCAATAATAATTTTAAATTTATTTTATTTTATGAATTTTTTTATATTTTATCAGTAATTCCTCTTTTGTTTCTATCTTATTTTCATCAAGAATAATGCTATCAGCAGGACAAACAAGAACACACTGACTTTCATCAAAAGAACCAACACACTCAGAGCATAAATCAGGATTAATTTCAAAAATATCTTTACCTTCAAATATAGCAAAATTTGGACATTCAGTTTCACAAGCACCACAATTAGTGCAATCTTTTGTAATTTTTAAAGCCATTTTTTTAACAATCCTATCTTTTAAACTTTAAAAAAATTATAACAATAAATAATGTATTAAACAAACAAAAAATAAATCAATATTTATTTAATATTCATATTAAATTTAAAAAATGATAAAATAAAAGTCAACATAAGTAAAATTTTAACAAAGGAGATTATCATTTTAAATTCAAAATCAGAACTACCAATAATTATAGGAATTTCAGGTGCAACAGGAGCTATTTATGGAATAACTTTATTAAAATTTCTTCAAAGCATAAATCAAGAAACAATTTTAGTAGTTAGTGAAATGGGCTTTACCACAATAAAAGAAGAACTAAACTTATCACCAAAAGAAGTAATTAGTTTAGCAACAAAATACTACTCAAATAAAGATCTAACAGCAAACATTTCCTCTGGTAGTTTTTTAACCAAAGGAATGATAATAGCACCCTGTTCTATAAAAACATTATCAACAATTGCAAATTGCCACACAGATAATTTGATTACAAGAGCAGCAGATGTATGCTTAAAAGAAAGTCGTAAAACAGTTTTATTATTAAGAGAAACACCACTCCATCTAGGGCATATTAAATTAATGGAACAAGCAATTTTACAAGGTTCAACAATAATGCCACCCCTACCCGCTTTTTACAATAATCCCCAAAGTATACAAGACATGGTAAATCATAGTGTAAGCAGGTGTTTAGATCTATTTAATATAAAAAACGATTTAACAACAAGATGGAACGGGCTTAAGCAATGAAAAACATAAAAATTATTTTTTATACATTACTTTTAATTATAATATCCCACATAAATATTTTTGCTAATTTTGAATCCCCTACCTTCATCACAAACCAATCTACAAAAAGTATTAAGATACAACAAACACTAGGAGACATTTCAGCAATAGCAATTCATGTAACTGCCCTAAGCTTAATTTTAAAACATCAAGACATGCAAGGATTTAAAGAATATTTTTTCTCTACTGCAACCACATTCGCATCTACCTACACATTAAAATTTTCTGTAAAAAGAGAAAGACCAGACAACTCAAACAACCATTCTTTTCCAAGTTCCCACACTTCCTTAAGTTTTAGTGGAGCAACTTTCATTCAAAAAAGATACGGCTACAAATATGGGATACCTAGTTATATAGCAGCTACTTTCGTCGGTTATTCAAGAATAGCAGCTAAAAAACATTACACCTCAGATGTTCTTGTAGGTGCCGCACTTGGAATTTTAATAAGCGAATTATTTACTTCAAAATATAAAAATCTAAATATTACCCCAAACTATACAAAAAATAATTTTTATGTTACATTTAATTATAAATTTTAACTATAATTAACTTATAACAAATTGAGTGCTTTACCAATGCAAAATAATCATAATCCAAATTTCCTTATTAAACACAAAATCTTTATCATTAACTTAATAATTCCACTTTTATTAATTTTATTTACATTTTTTAATAAAAACTTAGATTCCCCAAGCATATTAAAATTTAATAACCAAACAGCAGAGATTTTAATTACAAAAATCGGTGATAAGAATTTAATATTTACAAATGCTATCGCCCTAAGCTTTATTTTAATAAAAAAAGATTATCAAGGGTTATTTTTATATATAAAAACATTTATACCCCTTGCAATAACAACAGAAGCAATCAAAAGATTAGTTAAAAGAGAAAGACCAAACAAAGTAAATACAAAATCTTTCCCAAGTGGCCATTCTGCTTTAAGCTTTATAGCTTTTATTTTTATATTTTTTAGATACGGATTCAAATTATCCCTGCCCTTTTTACTAATAACCTTATTTATAGGTTATTCAAGGATATCAACAAATTGGCATTATATTTCAGATGTTTTATCAGGATTTTTATTAAGCTACATTTTTACCTACATATTAAAACAAAATACTTCCTCAAAATTTTTAACAAAATCCAATTTTTTATTTTGTATACTAACACTAATTTTTATAATCTTTAATTTACTGTTATTAATAATATTATTACATTAATTAAATCCTATGATAAAACTATTTACATATAAAAATTTTTACTTTTTTATAATTTATTTATTTTTAACCCTATCCATTATTTTTCTATTCAATAGCCCAAAAGATAGCCCATACAAATCTCCCAAAGATTTTCAAGAAAGAAAAAATTTAAAATCTATTTCAATAATTAAAAACTTAGGAGACATAAATCAATTTACACCCCATATCATTACATTAAGTATATTATTATTAAAAAAAGATATTCCAGGAATTTATTTATATGCTAAAATAATAGCAACAAGCTTAGTAAGCACATACATAATAAAATACAGTGTAAACAGAATAAGACCAAACCAATCACAACATTCATTTCCAAGCGGACATTCATCTTTTACAATTATAAGCTTTATTTTTCTCTTATTTCGTTTTAATTTTTTATATTCAATTATTCCATTTATTTGCACATTATTTGTAGGTTACTCAAGAGTCATAAGTAATTATCACTATATTTCAGATATTTTAGCAGGATATTTATTAAGCTTAATTATTAGCCATATATTTTTTTCCTTAACAAAAAACAACTATATTATAACAAAACAATTAAGAATAAAAGAAGTTTTATTTCATATTTTTTATTTAATATTATTTAACCTTTTATATTTATTATATTTAATTTACTAAAGGAATCTCCTCTTCTACAGAAACCTTCTCCTCCAATATCTCTTGATTTTCAACCCCAATTACAGATTCTGGTTTAGAATCCACATCCGCAGCCGCTTTATTTTTATTTAATTCCCTCACATCAGATCTTTCTTCTAAAACTTCCCCCACATCGTTATTCCTAATACTATCTTTAATCCCATTTTGAATTTCATTATCATCTTGTAAATCTACACTATCAACAATATCTTCTTCTGTTAAGCTATTTTCTCCATATATATCTTGATTTTTTTCACTCAAAATTTTTGTTGCTTCTTTTAAATCATCACCCTCTGTTACATCACTATTTTTAGAACTCTCTACATTAGTATTATTTTTACTATCTTTACCAAAAAATCCTGTAATTCCTTTTTTTTCTTGATCTTCAGGCTTAATCAACTTAAATACTTCTTCCATTTTTTTGTTAGCTTTTACCACTCCAAAGTAATAACTACCTTTTAATTGAAAAACAAAACTATTAGAATCTTTATTTACCTGATACCCCAATTTAGATTCCAAACTAAAACTTTCATCCAATAAATAAACAAATCCACCTTTAACAGCAAAATTATTTTTATCATACATATCATCAACAATTGTTATAGTTCCAGGATAAGAATTAACATTAGCAAATGAAAAATTAGTAGTGCTTCTATGTTTTGTAAAATTATAAGAATAAGCAAGATCCAAAGTAAAAACAAAATTAGAATACAGTAAATTAAATCTATTTCCAATTGCACCAATAAAAGCAGTTCTATCATCCCTATACATTTTAACATCAAAAGAACTACCATCTTCTTGATATTCCTGCATTAAATAACTATTCATATGGAATCTCAAATAAGGATTAATATTCAATTTTTTATAATTATAAAAGTGTCCATATTCTTGATTTACCATCAACAAATGATCATAAAATTTCGCACTAGATGTATTTGCTATATCAGGAATATTAATTTTTCTAGTCATATCATTTGCAACAATAATACCCTGAAAATTAACCAAATAATAATCAATACTTCTTTCAAAAGATGCATATATTGCACCAGAATACACATCAGAATCAATATCATAGCTATGAATAATATCTTCCGTTGTAATATCAATCATTTCAGAACTAACTGAACTCATTTTTCCAAAACTAAAAGCAGCGCCTATCGTATAATCAATAGTTTTAGCAGGACTAAAATTTTTATACTCAAATCCAATAACCATAGCATTATAGTTAGTATTAATATCCCTAGTTTTACAGTCTTTTTTAAATTTTCCATTTTCCCCTGCATAAGCAATCCAAGTAGAAAAATTTGATTTTCCATAATAGTATCTTTCACTATCATGTAAAAAAGTCAAACTACTTAAGCTT
>JBIIMR010000051.1:0-7522 GCA_044337895.1 Alphaproteobacteria bacterium | reverse complement strand
GTTGTGGATTTTATTCCTAAAATAAATGATGGGGAAGTGAATTCTTTTATAAAAATTACTATGGATAAATTGTATCAAAAAATGGTAAATGAAAATGATATTAAATTTAATTCAATGCTTACTATGGTTTTATTTATGTTAAAAAATAAGATTAATTTGTTTTCTATAATGGAAAAAAATATTATTGATAAATATTTGATGTGATGGGGTTTAAATTTTATTTAATAGGTTTTAATAAAGATGCAAAATGTTTTTCAAATTCAGTTTTAATATCTTCTAAGTTTGTGATTTTTATCATATCTTTTTCTTTAAAATCCCATTTTACTCCTGATCCTGTTCCTCTTTTTTTTCTATCATGTAAGGTATTAAAGGGGATATCATTTTTTAAAATAAATTTAATATATAAATTATTGGGTGTAACTCCTAAAAAAAGAATACCATCGTAATTACCATCGGGTTTTATACCTTCATTTTGGAATTTTTTATTAATATCTATGGATGATGTTTTGACTTCAAATTTTATATTATTAAATTTTAAATCCCAATCACCTTGATCTCCATCGTTATATTCAAGTTTTAATCTTCTAAAGTAAATGGATGATAGACTTTGTGCAAAAAATCTTTCTCCAAAACTACCTCTTTTATCTATTTGAAGATTTCTGTATAATTTGTATTTACTATTTTCATCTAACCATTCGTTTTGAGCTTCTTTAGATACTTCGTTTAAAATTGGTATAGCAATGTTATCAATTTCATTATTCATCATGTATCCCTAGATTAATAATTGCATTTTCTATTAAATCTGTTCTTAAATTGATAGCACTATTGGTGGATAAAAATGCAATTTTTGTCCAATCTATAGTATTGAAAAAAAGATTGTTTAATGTTTGGTGATTCTTTAGAAAAACTACCCCATAGCCTCTTAAATTTGGTAAGTCCTGAAATTTTTTATATGCTTGCATTCCCTTAAAGCAAGTAGATGGAAGGTAAGCATCGCATTTTTCTAGCATTTTTTTATTTCTTGTGCTGCTTGGTGTTCCGCCGTCGGATAAAGAAAAAATTTTAATAAAATTTTTACAAGATTTAAGTTTTTTAATTTGGATGTTTTCTGTATTGATTTTTGTCCAAATTTGAAAAATTGTAGCAATATCTACAGGAGCACCGTTTGGATATTCAAAAGAGTTTAGTGGTAAATTTTCTGTATGAGCTAATTTATAACCTGTGATTCTTTTCATTGGGACTCCTTTGCCTGTGCTATTGAAAAGAGGGGGTAAAATAAATGCTACTATATCTGCAAAATTATAAGAATGATTAATAAAACGAAGTGCTAAATTACCTCTTAACCCAAATGGTGGATTTCCTATAACAATGTATTTATTATTTAATGGAGGAGAAAAATCTAAATAGTTAGATTGAATTAATTCATGTTTATAGTCGGATATTGGTTCAATATCTATTCCGATTCTTTTATTTTTTGGTAATATGTTATAAAAATTACAACAGCCAGCACTTGGTTCTATGAAAGTATAATCATTAGTATTAATTTTTAAGTTATTTAATACTTCTAAGGTTTTGTTATAGCAATATTTTGCAATATGGGATGTTGTATAAAATTGATCTTGTTCTCTATAGCTATTTTTAGGGGGGTATTTATTATTTAAAAGTCTGTTGAGATCGTTAAAATAATTATTGGGAACTTTTTGATTGGTTATCCATCTTTTGATAGTGCCACGATGGATAAATAAAGAGGTAAGAATTTTTTGAATTCCTAATGTTTTATATGCCTCTATAAATAATTGATAAGTGGTAGGATTTATTGTTAAAGGAGATTTTAGTAATACTTCATTTTGATTATTATTTATAGTAAAATTGTTATTTAACATAATAGTATGTTTCTCCTATAAATAACTATATAATAATATTTGTGAATACATATACTATATTAGAATATTAGAAAATTTTAAGCAATAATTTTTTGATTAAAAAATAGTAATGATTAAAATGATTGAAGTTAACAGCAAAATACTACAAATGAAGTTTAGAGAAATTGGGCTTATTTTTCTTGTGTAGTCGTAAATGTAGGGGTAATTGTTTGGGTTGAAAATATCCTTTAAGATTTGAATATAATTTACATCTTGGTATTTATGTAATATTGGATGGATATTAATTTGAGGATTGAAATTGATACCTTGGATTTTATTTAATAATTTTATAACTGCCATAAAGATTATTACTCCTATTAAAAATATTTCTAAAGCATGGAGAATATTAGAAAAGTTAAATAGTAATAGATTAACTTTAATGAAACTTAAAATATAAGGTAACTGGAGTGATATGAGTCCTATTGTTATTATTGCTATGTTGCTACGAGTTAAATTGATTTTATTAACTGTTTGAAGTGGTTTTTGAAAAATTAAAATGTAGGGTAATCTTAGGGCAATATTTAAGCTAAAAAGAGCAGTTAGAATTTGAACTGAATAACTAATTAAAGGGTTATGTATTTTATGGATTTCTGTTGCTATTATGGATTTTCCTAAATAGTTACCTGTGAGCGGGAATCCTAATGAGGTTAGTGCTAATAGAATAATGCTAATAGATAAAAAGGGGTTTGATTTTAAAATTCCCCTTAAGTCGTTTAAATGATATTTTTGGGTTTGGTTGATTATTAAAGAGACGATTAAAAAATACAAACTTTTATAAATTATATTACTGTAGGCGGTTAATGAAATTGCTACTTTCATGCTGTTTGTTGAAATACTGATTAAAATGATAATTATTCCTAAACTTTGAATAATGGAGTATGCTAAAATTTCTCTGATGTTTGGGGTTAGTAATGATAAAATTAAGCCTATGATTGAAATGTATATTCCTATGTAAATTAAATATGAAAGTCCGCTAAAAAATTTTAATAAAAGTAAAAGAGTTACTTTTGTAGTAAAAGCAGATAATAAAATAGATGAATTAGGAGAAGAATTAGAATATCCTTTTGTTAACCAAATTGAAAACGGTGGAAGTGCTAAATTAATTAAAAGTCCTATTAAAATAAAATATTGATAAATGTAATCAAATCTATCTATTTTTAATATATGATGAATGTTGAAAATTTTTAAATAAAAGATAATTCCAACTAATAATAAACTACCACTTAATATATGGATTAAAGTATAGATTTTAGCAGCGATTATACTGTTTTTTGTATCTTGATTGTTTTGTAAAATAATAAAGATTGCAGTGATTGACATTATTTCTATAAAGATGAAGATTAAAAATAGGTGGGTTAGAGAAGCTAAAACTATACCACTTGTTGCATAAAGTATTCCTAAGGATATTTCTTTATAATTTGTTTTTTCGCTTGCAATACTATGGAAAATATAAATTGCTAAAATTATTCCAAAGCCAAGGGTAAAAATATAGCTTAAATAACTGACTGTTAAAATATTTATTATACTTGCTGTTGTGGTGCTATAGTTTACAACATCGCCGATTTTGATGTAACTTATACCTGCAATGGAGATGAATCCTGCCAATAAAGAAAGATACTTATTAACCTTTGTATTTTTATTAATAAGGATTATGCTACCTAAAGTAAATAATGATAAAATATAATAAATGTAAAACATTTGAAAATCCTTTTATTGTAAAAATAAAGTTAAATAATTGCTAAAAAAGAATAATAAAATAGTAATAGCTGTTGTTATTATCATTGGAATAACAAAAAAGATATTTTCTTTTAATTCTGTAGGTTGTGTTTCTTGATTATTTAATTGAAAAGCTTTGAATGAGATTGGTAAAAAATACATTGCATTTAAAACTGTTGAAGATATTAAAACTAAGATTACAAAAATGTTATCTGTGATTATGCTTGCTGTTATTAAGTTCCATTTTCCTATAAAGCCTCCTGTTAATGGTAATCCTATTATGGATAAGCTTGCAATAAAAAAACATACCATAGTTATTGGCATGGATTTTGCAATACCTGTTAATTCGCTAATATTGTTTTTATGGACTAAAACTATTAAGCTACCTGCGGCAAAAAATAAAGTTATTTTTGCAAAAGCATGGAAAATAATTTGCATCGGAGCTATTATATGGGTGGATGAAGATAGTAAAACTGTTGCTAATATTATGTATGAAAGTTGTGAGATTGTAGAGTATGCTAATCTTTTTTTTAAGTTATCTTGTTTTAATGCGATTATTGAGGATAAAATAATTGTTATGGAAGGTATGATGTAAAGATAATTGTTTAGTTCTAAGCTACTAAAAGCTATTTTTAAATTTTCTGTTCCTATTATAAAGAGTATGATTTTTATTAAAGCAAAAACACCGCTTTTTACAACTGCTACCGCATGTAAAAGAGCGCTTACAGGGGTTGGTGCTACCATTGCTGCTGGAAGCCAATTGTGGAAGGGCATTATACCTGCTTTGGAAATTCCAAATATAAACATTGTTGTAAGTAAGATTAGAATTTCTGGATATTCGCCGCTTATAAAAAGACCTCCTGTTGTAAAATTTAGATTATCTGTTAAAATGTAAACTAAAACTAAGGCAGGAAGAAAAAATATCATAGAGGTAGCAAGTAAAATTCCTAAATATTTTTTACCTGCTAATTTTGCCTCTTTTGTGTTACTGTGTAAAATTAATGGTAAAGTAATTAAGGTTAGAGCTTCATAAAAAATAAATAAAGTAAACAGATTGTTGGAAAATGCAATACCTAAAGTGCTTGTGATGGAAAGAGCGAAAAATATATAAAAAGATGTTTGATTTTTTTCATGGTGGTTTCTTAAATAACCTATTGAATATATTGTTGTTAAAATCCATAAAAAGCTAGCCATTAAAGCAAATAAAATACCAATTTTATCTATATTAAAACCGATATAAATGTTTTCATAAATTGTTATAGCATTTAAGTAAGTTGACTGATAATAACTGAAATTGCTATATAAATAAAAAATAAATGCAAAGGTTAGAATGGAAAAAAATGTAGCAACAAAATCTCTTGTTTTGCTAAAATTATTAAGTAAATATAAGCATATGCTAGAAATAACAGGTAAAAATAAAATAATAGAAATTAAATAGTGGAATTGTAGCATTTTGAACCTATGATTTTAAATTAAAAATAGTTTGGGTTGCTTTTGAAGCGAAATTGTTAACAAGATCTGTGTTAAATCCTAAATAAATATTCATAAGGATGATGAGAATAATTGTTAATTGCATTATAATTGGAATTTTATTAATTGGTTGGCAAGTGATATTTGTTGTAGAGTTTATAACCATGTTGCTTAAAGCTTTGTAGGTATAAAAAAGTGGTAGAATACTTGTTATAACAATAATTATTCCAACGAACCAAAGCGATTCTTTAAAAATTGAAATTAGAAGAGTAAATTTAGAAATAAAACCTGCGGTTCCTGGGATACCTATTAAGCTTGCAAATCCAACAATAAGCCCAATAAAAAGTAAAGGAGAATCTTTCATTAAACCTGATAAATTTTTTGTATTTGTGGTGTTGTATCTATATAATATTGTTCCTACTACGATAAATAATCCACCCTTTATAATTGCATGGTTTATTATGAAAATAATTGCAGACTTAATGCTATATTCGCTAAAGATACCAATTGCTAAAATAATATAACCTATTTGGGCAATTGAAGAGTATGCTAAAACATTTCGTAAATCTTTATTTTTAATTGCATTAATAGAGCCAATTAAAATATTTATAATAGATAGTGATATTAATATATTTAAAATTGTGTAAACTGTTTCTCCTACTGTAGAACCTAATGTTTTAACTATGATTTTTAAAAATATGTAAATTGAAACTTTCGAGGATATGCTTGAAAAAAATACTGTTGCAACGGATGGGGAGAAGGTGTATATTCTTGGAAGCCAACTGTGTAATGGGAAAATTGCAATCTTTAAAAGTAATCCTGTGGTGATAAATCCTATTGCAATATAAAGTAAGTTGTAGTTTTGGAGATCTTTGATTCTGCTTGAAATGTCTTCTATATTTAGGGTTCCTGTTATCATATAAATGAATCCTATTCCTAAAACATAAAAACAAGCTCCTAGAGTTCCTATAATAAGATAATTAAAAGCTGAAGTTAAGCATCTTTTATCTGGACCCATCGAAATTAAAATGTAACTTGAAAGGGATGCAATTTCTAAAAAAACAAATAAATTAAATGCATCTCCTGTAATTGCTATGCCTTGATAACCGCTAACACAAACTAAAAATAGGGAATTAAAAAGATGTGTTTTATTTTTTAGTTCTAACTTTAAAGAATAATAACCCCAAATAAAAGAAATTAAACCGAAAAAACTAACTAAAAGTAAAATAATGCTTGTAAGGCTATCTACTGTATAATTTATACCATAGGGAGGTAAAAAATTACCAAAGTTGTAGTTTAGTTGTTTTGTTATTGAGATTTCTTTGGCAATTAAAATAGAAATGAGGAAATTGACTATTAAAATAATTAATGAAAAAATATAAGAAATCCTATGTTTTTTGATTAAACTAACAAAAACACCAAAAAATAATGGAATAATAATTTGAAGTGGTAAAAGTAATTGTCCGTCAATATTTAAAATGTTGAAAAAACTCATAATACAGGTATCCTTGGGATTTATAAATTATTTTTATTGTTTTCTATTGTTTCTATTTCTTTATCATTGATTGTGTTGTATTGATTATAAATTTTTACCACCAAAGCACAAGCAAGTGAAGTTGTTGCTATTCCTACTACAATTGCAGTTAACATCAATACATGGGGTAGAGGATTTGAGTAAATAGTGTTTGGGTCTGCATTATAGATTGGTGGTTTTCCTCCGGCAATTTTACTTAAAGCAATATAAAAAATAATTAATGCGGATTGAATTAAATTAAATCCAATGATTTTTTTGATAAGATTGTGTTCTGTGATTGTTATATAAAAACCTATTAAAAAAATAATAATAGTTATTATGTATGGATACACATGGGAAATAGTATTAATTAGAGTGTGTGTTGTCATTTGTGTTTTGTCCTTCCAAATATTTAGCAAACATATATACAATTAAAGACATTGCTGAAAAAACTGTTATTCCAACCCCTAATTCTATGCTAAAAAGTCCCCAATGTTGACCGTGTGCAGGCGAATGTGCTAAAACATTATATTCTAAAAATTTGCCACCTAAAAAAAGACAAACGAATCCTGTTCCTATATAAATTAGCACACCAATTGGTAAAATAAATCTAATAAAATGGATAGGGATAAATTTGTTTGCTTCTTTTGTTCCAAAAATAAAAACTGCTAAAATATAACTACATGCAAAAATTACACCCGCCTGGAATCCTCCACCTGGGCTGATATCGCCGTGTAATTGCACATAAAATGCAAATAACATTATTATGGGTAACATATAAAATGTTGTAATTTTTACTAATATGTTATCAAGTAAATTTTGTTCTTTATTTAACATTGTTAATTACTTTCTTTATTTTTGCTAAGAATAATATAAACCCCTAATGCAGCTGTAAAAATAA
>JBIIMR010000050.1:0-7550 GCA_044337895.1 Alphaproteobacteria bacterium | reverse complement strand
ATGCTGAACTCTCAAGAAGAAATTTTGAAATTTTTAGCTAAGATTTCTTCTGTGTTAGATGGTGTTTCTAATAAAATTTTGAAGAATGAAAATACAGGGATGAATGAAGCTATTAAATCTTTGCAGTCTTTAATTAAAGATGGAAATGTGAGATTAGATGTTATTGCTAATGCTGTGGATTCTTTGATAACAGAAATGTTGAATTCAAGAGATGTAACAGAAGCTATATTAACTGTGATAGACAGTAAAAAATAAAGAATAAAATAAAAAAATATATAAATATAAATTTTATAATTGTTAAATAGTAAATGAATATTTAGAGGAATTTTAAATGCCTAAAGCTTATAATGATGATACAGAAAGTAGAACAAAGGATGCAGATTTACAAACTTGGCCTTCTTTTGTTGATGTTTTATCTTCTACGGTTGTGGTTTTAGCTTTTGCTTTGTTGATATTAATAATAGTTTTATCTGTGAGTAAGCAATCCTCTAGTTCATCTAAAGATGATTTAAATGAAAAAGGTGGTTCTTCTTCTGAAAAAATTCAATCTGTGGTAATGAGTAACTTTAAAGCTGAATTCCAAAAATTAGCTATTGTTGCAAATCCATCTTTAAGAAAAGAAAGTGCTATACAAGAAAGTGATAAAACTGTTGATTCTAATAATAAAGTTCCAGAAGTTGATACTAAAAATTTTACTGTTGATTCAACTAATGCATTTTCTGAGGTTGGTCAATCTAAAAAACAAATTATGGGTGACATACCTAAGATAGTTGATACTAAAGCTATGGATGTGTTGAAAGAATTGCTTATTGTTCAAAAAGATGTGATTGATCAACAAAGGAAGGTTATAGAACAACAAGAAGATAAAATAGAAAATACTGTAAAAGAATATCAAAGTTTACTTTCTCTTGTTACTAAAGAGCAGAGTGTTGAAGATATAAGGCAAAAAATTATTCCTAGGGAACAAGATATGAATTTTGTTCAAACTGATGGAGCAAAAACTAATTTAACTGGAACTTCTCAAACTCCTAAGGGAAATGGTAATTATGTTGTTAATCCTATGAGTTCTGCAGTTAGGGATTTGACTGTTGTTAAAAGAGCGGATGGAATTTCTTTTGTGTTTAATGACAATGCACAATTTTTAAATGAATTTAACTTGCAACAAGTAAAGAATAACTTAAGTTCTAAAGTTGTTGGTTATAAAACTAATGGTGCTGTATTGGAAGCAAAGCCTAGTAATTATGTTATTTCTGGTGCAGAAGCACAAAGAGTTGCTGTTGAAAGGTTGTTGATTTTCCGTTCTATTTTAATTGAACTTGGGGTTGATCCTAGTTTAATTAAATTAAAAACTATTAAAAGTACAAAAATTGAAGATAGAGAAGAGGATTATGGTTGGGTTAGTATTAAATAGACTTTTTAAGTTTTGCTATATAGTTTTTTTGTTTGCATTTTTCTCTCTTAGGGATTTATATGCTTTTGGAATCTTGGAAGCTGTTGAAAAAATAGTTAATGATTCTCCTGAGCTTAGAATTATTCTGGAGAAAAGAGAGCAAGGTGTTGCAGTTTATAGGGAAACTGTTGCTGCTTACTTGCCTCATTTGTCTGTAGGGCTTACTCGTGAGTATTATAAAGATTCACCTGTTCTTAATCCTAAGGATAGCACTTGGTCTAGTGTAAATAAATTTGAGTTATTGCTTGAACAAAAAATATTTGATATGGAATCTTTATCATCTATTTATGCTAGAGGGCAATCTGTTCAATCTATTGAATTTAAAAATCAAAAGCTGTTGGAAAGTTTATTGCAACTTGCTGTAACTGCTTATTATGATGTGGTTCAAGCGGAATATCTTATTGCAATTGCTAGGGAGCATTTGAGGGGTATTAGGGATATTGAAAAGCTTTTAATTAAAATGAGAAATAAGGGTGATGCAACTTTAGCAGATCTTAATATGGTTCAAGCTAGGTTAGCAAATGCAAATTCTGATTTTATTGGAGCGGCAGCTAATTTGGATAAAGCAAGGGTAAATTTGGCTTATCTTTTGAATCTTTTGGCAGATAATAAAGGTTTTACAGTTACTAAAGATGTTTTACCAGAATTAACTAATAAAGACTTTTATGATTTAGCAGATAAAATGCTTGTATTTTTGCCTCTCTCTGTTGAAGAGTTACAAGAACAATCTATGAAAAATAATGCTGATATATTATATTATAGATCTGAGCTTTGTTCTTTGGGTTATTCTTTAGAAGGGCAAAGGGGTAGAATGTTACCTACTGTTGTTATGACTGGAACATTGAAAAATGATGAAAATCCTGATTCTGTTTCTTATACAAGAAACTTTAAATTGGATTTAGAAGCTAGGTATTATATTACAAATGGTGGAAATACTATTGCAGGGATTAAAAGATCTCAAAGTGCTTTGAGAGAATTACAATATCAATATGATCAAGCTGTTCGTGATATGAGGTCTCTTGCTTATGCTAATTTTAATCAACTTAGAAGTTTAGAACAACAAAGGATTTCTATATTAAAAGAAATTGAAGCAGCAGAAGAAGTTGATAAAGTTTATACATTACAATTTAAATTTGCAGCAAGAAATTTGACAGATAGATTAGATAACTTAGATAGAATTAATGCTGCTAGAATGAAACTTGTGTCAGTAGATTATGCTGTTTTAGTGTCTAGGATAGATATTTTAATGCAAAATGGAAGACTTGTAGAGTTCTTTGGTTTTGATAATTATTTGGATTTTACAAATTTAAAACTTTGTTAAAAATTTATTTAATTAGTTAATACAAATTAAAAGGGAGTATGTTTTATTACTCCCTTTTTTATTATTTTAAATTATTTCTAGATTCTATATTATAAATATTTTACTGAAAGCTCTTAAAGTGATTCTTTAAATAAATGGATGTTAAAGTTAGATTGTTGCTTGATTTTTGTAAGATTTTATAAAATATAAAATATTTAAAATATTAAAATGTATTGTTTTATTTTTATGTGAAAAATAAATATTTTATGATTGTAAAATATTTATGAAATTTAATATTAATTATGAATTTTAATCTTTATTAATCTATTTATTTGTATTATTCTTATAATTAATTAAGATAAATTTTGTTTAAATTAAAAATGAGAGAGTGAAAAATGCCTAATGATGTAAAAAATTCAGAGTCTGTAATATACAATGAAAATGAAATATTAATTTCTCCTCCTGTGAATGCATTAGATAGTTTTGTTGTGTATGTAAGGCCAGAGGATAAAATTAAATTAAACTTTGATTTAAAACAAGTGAAGGTTACATTTGTCAATGGGGATGTGGATGTTATATTCCCTAATGGGGCGAGAATATCAATTTCATCTTTGGCAGCAATATATTATTCTGATAGCAATGTTGAAATTTTTGATCTTAATTCTAAAAAAATTGCTTTAGAAGATTTATTAAAAAATTATGAAGTATTAGACAGTAATGCTTTGCTTATTTTGTCTAATAAGGATAATTATGAGTTGATAGATACAAAAGAAATTATTAATAGAATTGTTCTTGGTAGTGATAATGATGGAGAGCTTGATGGTGGTAATCCTATTGCTGGAATTGGGCAATTAAGTACTCCTACTACGGGTAAGGTTTCTCTTACTGTTGATAAAACAGCTTTTTCTACTTTGTTTAAGCAAAATGATTCTACCGATCCTTTTCCTGTAAATATATATACAAGTGATTTAAATGGAGATACTGATTATTCTAATTATGCTGCTGGAACTAGGACGATTACACAGGAGCCTATTTTGAGTTTTACTTGGTATTTTGGGTATGATTATACTTCTAAAAATGAAACTATTGAAGGGGTTCAATATTCTTCTTATGTATTAAAAAGTGTTAGACCTGGTACTAATAAAGACCCTTTAACTCAAATTGATACTATTGTTATTGATGCATCTCAAAATGTTAGTGGGTCTCAAGGAGCTTCTTTTGATTATCATTCAGATTCTTTTGATAAAACTTTAGAGATAGGTTATGGTAAAGGGGTTAAGCCTACAGATATTGAAATTGTTGGTTTGAATGTTCAAGATTTTGGCGGTTATAGTCCTGAGGAGATTCTTTCTATAGAAAATGCTTCTACAGCTATTTTAAGATATGATCCTGATTTGCAGGATTCATCAGGAAAGCCTACAGGTGGATATGTTGTTACTAATTTGGACTATGATGGTAAAATTTCTTTGAATTTGCATATACCTTTTAATATGAATGCTAAATATGATTTAGAGTTTAATGTTCATTATGTGGATCCTGTGAGTGGAAATTTGGTGGTTATGTCTATTACAAAAACTATGGTTATTATGCCTGTTTCATCTCAAAAAGATTTATCATCTGCGGATTTTGTGCTTTCTTCATCTTCGCCTGGTGTTAATTTTATTGGAACAGGAAATGATGATTTTGTTATTTTGGGGGCTCCTGATAATAGTGCCGATGGGGGTAGAGGGAATGATTATTTTGCTTTAAATATTGGAGATGATGAAATAAAAGGAAGTTTCGGTAATGATGTTGTGATGGCTTCTTCTGGTGTTGATATTATTTATGCTAATGGAGATGTTGGAACTTCTACTGATTTGGATCAAATTTTGTATAATAATGGTAGTTTTTCTGCTAATTATGATGGACAAACTGTTAGCATTTATGATGGAGAGGTTGGTCTTTCTGATGATCAAAAAAAATATACTGGTTATAATACTGCTGCGGGTGGTGATAACTATAAAACTGATACAAATAAAATGACTCAAGGTATTAACTTGTATTATGGGCTTGAATATATGGGGGAGTATATTAATAGTGTTGCCCCTGGTGTATATGATGGAAGAATACCTCTTACAGATGTTGGATCTACTGGTGTTTTTGTGCAAAAACAACAAGGTGGTGATATCATTTTAACGGATAATTCTACTGTATTAATTGCAGGAACTAGATACGATGATGTTTTTACTATTTATAGTGAACTTTCTAAAAGTATAACTTTAATAGGGGATGGAAATTCCTCTACTAATTCAAATGCAGGAGATTCTTTGATTTTTTCTTCTTTATCTCAATCTCCGACTGGGGGTATGGTTGATACTTCTGGAGCAACAGCTACGTTTAATTTTATAACTCATACTTTAACTTCTAGTAAGTCTATAGTAGCGGAAGTAAAGTTTGGACAAATAGAAAAGTTTGCAGGAGGTAATAATGATGATCTGTTTATTGGGGATAATTTTAATTTAGTTCTTGATGGAGATGATACTACTAATCCTGCTGATGTGCATGGTTATATATTAAATGGGGGAGGTGGTTTTGATACTGTTGATTATAATCAGTCTTCTATAACTGGTGTTACTGTAAGTGCTGTTGGTTCTGATTATATAAGGGTTGGTAAAAATACAAGCGGAGCGTATGAAGAGGATGGTTCTAATTATGGAATAGGGGGAGCGACTAATGATATAGATAAAATGAATAATGTTGAAAGGATAGTAGGAACGACTGGAGATGATACCTTTTTGGGTAGTTCTTCTAGTAAATTTAATATAACTTATGATGGTACAACTAGTGGAACGGATAAGTTAAGTTATGGGTTATCTGGTGGTTCTGTGACTGTTGTTTTGGGTGCGGATTTTAATCCTTCTGCAGGAGGATTTTCTGGGGTTTACATATATAAATATAATCCAACTGTGGTTGATTATAATTATGAAACAATGGTGGCGGCTAATCCTAAATCTGATTATGCAGAAAATATGTCTACTATAGAATTAACAGATCATGAAGATTTAATATTTTTAGAACTTTCTGCTATGACTGCAGATGCAGATATTACAGCAGAATTTGTAAATGTAGATCAGAATAGTATATTATCTAATAGAGACACTGTTTCTTGGTATGATGTTGATGATGGGACAGGGGGTGCTGTTGATACTAGTTATTATACTGTTGATACAACTTTAGCAAATAATGAAGTAAGTATAACTAATCCTTCAGGACATACTGTTAATATTGACAGTATTGTTTTTGATAATAATGGTTCTTCTACAACACAGGCAGTTGTTAAAAAATATGTTGGTGGGGTGGGTGGAACTATGTTTTATGGTAGTAAGGATACTAATTATACTTTTATTGGTAATGCTGATACTAATGTGTCTCCCGCGGCAAAAGATACTTTGAGTTATGAAAATGCGGATATTACCGATTTGGATGCAATAAATTTTCTTATTGGTAATTCTGGGCAGGTTACTAAAATTACTGTAAATGATGGACAATATGTAGATGATTATGAAAATATTACTGTTTTTGTTGGATCTGCTGGGGATGATAAATTTGTTTATGCTGATGTAGATTCTTCTGGATCTGGACAAGATGTTGTTGATATTATAAAAAGTTATGAAATTGATGGGAAAGGAGAGGGAACAAAAGGTGATTCTTTAGAGTTTTCTAAAATAAGTTCTACTACGATGAATACATTAGTAGGAATTCACTTTAGTACAAAAGCTACTAATACAACTGAGAATATGTATTTTTTGAGTAATCCTAGTGATAAATTTGGTGCTACGGATATAGAAGGTATAGTTGCTACTGTTGGAAGTGATTATTATGTTGGAACCGTTGGTTATGTTTCTACTTTTGATGGAGGAAGTAGTTTTGTTAATGTGGATTTAAAAACATTAACAGCTGAGGATGAAGGAAAGGAAGCATTAACTCATTTTTCTAATTTTTTGAAAGCATATTATAATAATAATAATAGCACTGTATTAAATGCTGGAGTAAGTGATTCTGATGGTGATTTACAAGGGGATATTATGGATTTTGGTGGAACTGCTAAAATAGAAATAAAATTAGATTCTTCTAACTCTAACTCTAGCGGTGGTTCTTATGTTACAGAAAATTCTGCAGCAGGATCTGAAGATGTAACAGGTAGAAATTTGACTTATTTTTCTAATGTGGAAATTTTTTATGCTTTGGAGATAGAGGCTATACTGGGTGGTGGGGCTTCTACTATTGGAAGTTATGCTTTTATTGCAGGTAATAGCACTGATGGAACGGGTGGATCTGTTACCCTTTTATATGATGATACATCTTCTAATGTTTCTTCGTCTATTTCTGTTGATTTTTTAAGTATGACTACTTCGAGGGGAAGTAATAAGGATACATTTTTAGCAAATAATGTTAGTATTGTTGGAACATCAACGGATGATACATTTATAATTGGATATTCTGAAGAAGCATTTGCCGAAATAGGAGTATTGAATTTCTCTATTAGTGGAGGAAGCGGAATAGATATATTAGATTTTTCTAATGTTGAAGAGGGATTTACTGATACTAGTTTTGTAAATTTGGTAACAAATAATAACTATGAAGTTCTTGATAACTCTTCAGCACCTCAAGTTGTGGCAGTGTATACTTTTGATCCTGGTTCTGTTTATTCTTATTCATTAACCCATTATGCGGATCAACTTGTTTATGTTGCTATTCCTTTTGATAATATGAATATAACGGTAGATTTTTTAGATAATACTCAAGAGCCACAAAAGAAAG
>JBIIMR010000049.1:0-7588 GCA_044337895.1 Alphaproteobacteria bacterium | reverse complement strand
TCAACACCCTCAAAGAAACCCTAAAAGAAACCCTAACTAAAACAAATACAGAGGATGAATTTAAAACAAACTTCTACCAAACCCTCCTCACAAACGAAGAACTCTTACTAACCTCCCTAACCGAATCAAACTATTAACCAAAAACCCTCAACAACAAAAAGCAAAAAAATAAATGAAATTTGAAAAACAAGATTATCAAACATCGTGTGTAAATAACATTATAGAATTGTTAAAAGATTTTGATTTTAACAAGCCTACCCAAAGTAATCTAAATGATTGTTTTACAGATTTTTATAAAAATCATGGCAAACATCTCCCCCACAAAAAACAATCATATAATAAAATGAATATAGATGTTTTAATGGAAACAGGCACAGGAAAAACATTTACCTACTTAAAAACTATTTTTGAACTCAATAAAGTTTACAATCAAACTAAATTTATTATTTTTGTGCCAAGAACTGCAATCAAAGAAAGCATTATCCAAAATATTAAATTAACAGCAGAATATTTTAACGAAGAATATAAAAAAAAGATTCATTTAAGAGATAACAACTCTCAATCTTCATCTAAAAAATCTACAATTCCAAGTGGTATTAGTGAATTTATTAATCCATCTAACCCCAATATTGATCTTTTAATCTTAACGAATAATTTAATAGATAAAAAAGGCAAAAATATTTTAAACAAACCCCAAGAGCATCTTTTTTTTAACAATACTCAAAAAACCAACAACCCACTACAAGCTTTACAAAATTTAAACCCAATTATTATTATAGATGAACCCCATCTATTAAAAGGTGAAAAATTTATTGCAGCATTTAAGGATTTTAAAAGTATTCATTTCCGTTTTGGAGCAACTTTCCCAAAAGAAAAAGAACACGAACTATCAAATTTAGTTTATTGTTTAGATAGTATTACCGCTTTTAATAATTATTTAGTAAAACAAATAATTGTTTCAAACACCAATAACCATAATAATAGTTTAAAATTATTTTCAACAGATTCTAAACAAAAAAAATTTTCCATTAGCTATTCTACTAATAATCAAGAAGATAAAAAAATAACCCTTTCTTTACAGCAAGATATCGGGCAACAAACAGGACTTCAAAACTACATAGGAATTAAAGCAACCAAAATAACAAAAGATAAAGTAACTCTATCCGATACACAAATATTACAACCCCATTTTTCTTATAAATTAGAAGAACAAGAGGCAAAAAATTTAATTAAAGCAACCATAGAGAAACATTTTGAAAAAGAAGAATATCTTTTTCATAAAGGAATCAAAACCCTTTCCCTTTTTTTTATAGAAAATATCGCAGATTATAAAACCCAAGATAATAAAGAAATTCCACCAATTAAAAACATTTTTCAACAACAATATAAACAAAAAAGAGAAGAAGTTTTAAAAAATCCAAATTTATCCCCAGAATATAAAAACTATTTATTACAAGATTATAATCAAGATAACAATTTAATCGTAGATGATGGCTATTTTTCTACCTCCAAAAATACAAAAGATGAAGAGGAAAGAGAAGCAGTAAATCTTATTTTAAAAGATAAAGAAAACCTGCTTAGTTTTAAAAAACCTTTAAGATTTATTTTTTCCGTTTGGGCTTTACAAGAAGGATGGGATAATCCCAACATTTTTAATATTTGTAAATTAAGTAGCACAAATCAAGAAACAACCAACAGGCAACAAGTCGGCAGAGGGTTAAGGCTCCCAGTTAATCAAAAAGGCGAACGAATTACAATTAATACATGTAATGAGCAAGAATTTTATAAAATCAATAGCTTAGATGTTTTTGTTTCAGGGCAAGAGGGCAATTTTATTGAAAATCTCCAAAAAGAAATCAACGATTCTAGCTTTTCAGTTAAAATCAATTTTACACTTCAAGATTTACAAGATAAAGCAAATTTAAATTCAAAAGAAGCAATCAAAATATTAGATTTACTAGAATCAAATCATTTTATTACTTTTCAAGATCAGCAAGATATTTATACAATCAATAAACCAGTTAGGGATTTTTTACAGCAACAAAAACAGCAAAATCAATTAAATTTTCTTAAAAATGAAGAATCCTATCAAAACCTTTTAAACTTTTTTCCCCAAAATAATAATAATTATCTTCAAGTTAAAAGTAGTAAGCAAAAAAATCAAACCGTTTCCATCAAAAAAGATCTATATCAAAGCTTTAAACCATTATGGGAACTCATCAATAAACAAGCAACAATCAGTTATGATAAATCCCTTTCAACTAATCAACAACAATTATTTCAAGATATTATTAGCAATTTTAACCAAAAAATTATAAACCCAGTTAAATTTACTTTAACCACTAAAAAGTATGACTCTCAACATAATCAAATTACTAAACTTAAAGACGAAGAACTAGAAAAAGCAGATTTTTCCAATAAAGATTTGTATCAAGATTTTATTTTAAGCATTACCACCAATGAAAAATTTCCTCTACCTTTAAATTTTATTTTAAATCTTATCAATCAAATTTTATTAAACAAAGATGCTAAAGAAAAAATAGAAAATAATCCCAAGTTAGCAAAACAATATTTAATAGAATCAATTATAGATAAAACCCATAAAAATCTTGTTTCTGCTATAAAATATAATTTTGATTCCATAACAGCACAAAATAACATTAGCAATATATCATTATTAGAAGCAACAGAAATCAATATCAATACTTTAGGTAAATATATAGACGAAGAAACAACCCCCCCAGAACATTATTTATATAATAAAATAGTGTATGATAGTGAAATAGAAAAAAACACCATCACACAAGATCCAAAACAAGTAAACAATTATACTATAACCGTATTTGCAAAATTACCTAAAATTTCAATACAAACCCCATTTAAAACCTATAATCCAGATTTTGCATACATGTTAGCAGATAAAGCAGATAGCAACAAAAAACTATTTTTTATTGCAGAAACCAAAGGCTATAATAATCTAAACGAAATCCCACACCAAGAACAACTAAAAATTGATTATGCAGAAAAATTCTTTTTAGCACTATCAAATACATATAACAATTCCAATTTAAAAATTGCCTTTAAAACAAGGCTTAACACAAACACATTATTAGATCTAATAAAAGGTATTTAACAAACCATGCTAAAAAAAGAAGAACTTCAATCAAAAGGATTTGAAATTATAGATACAACAGATAACTTAGCAAAATCGCAACAACAAAAACTAGATGCAATCAAAAATATTATACCAGATTTAATAAGCTCAGACGGTCAATTAAACACTAATAAATTACAAGAAATTTTAGGTATAAAAAATTTAACTAAAAATTATAATGGCTATGAACTCCAATTTTTAGGAAAACCACTAGCAAGAGCAAAAGCTTATCAAGATACCAAATACGAACTTAAAACAGAAAAAGAAATATCTAAAAATTTTGATACCACAAGCAATATAGTAATCAAAGGAGACAACATAGATGTTTTAAAAATTTTAAAACAAAATTATCAAAATAAAATAAAAATGATCTACATAGATCCCCCATACAATACAGGAAACGACGGATTCATCTATCAAGATAATTTTAAAGATAGCGAGCAAGAACTATGCGAAAAATTTCACCTCCAAGAAGAAGACATTAATTTATTAACAGATATTTATAAAACCACCGCCCACAGCTCTTGGCTTTCTTTTATCTATCCAAGACTTTTATTAGCAAGGGAACTTCTAACAGAAGACGGTTGTATTTTTATCTCAATTGATGATAACGAACAAGCAAACCTAAAAATAATCTGCGATGAAATCTTCGGCGAATCAAATTTTGTTGCTTCTATGCCAAGAAAAACTAGGGGATCAGCAACTACTAAATCATATGCAGAACTACAAAGTTTACATGATTATATTTTAGTATACTGGAAAAATAAAAACTCAAGCAGTTTTAAGTTAAAAAATAATGGTATTAAAGAGTATCCTTATGAAGATATAAGAGGTAAATTTTATATAATTCCATTACAAGATAACGGACCCCATGGCACAAGGAGTGCAAGACCTAATTTATATTATCCTATTTACCAACAAAGTAATGGTATATTATCTTTACATAAAACACATAATGATGATATAGAGTTATTGCCTAAAAAACATAAAAATGAAGATGGACGATGGATGTGGAGTCCTAAAAAATTTATTACAGATTCAAATGATTTATATGTCAAAGATTCAAAAATATTTATTAAACACTACTATAATGAAAAAGAAGATCAAATAAAATATCAAGTAGAAAGAACTTGGTTAGATAATTTTCAAAATACAAAAGGAACAATTGATTTAACTAATATTTTTGAAAAAGCAGGATTATTTTCCCATCCTAAACCCGTTGATTTGGTTGCTTTTTTAATTCAACTTTCCACAGAATCAACTAACAACGACATCATACTAGATTTTTTTGCAGGCAGTGGCACAACAGGGCATGCAGTAATGGAATTAAACAAACAAGACGGCGGTAATAGAAAGTTTATTTTAGTGCAAAAAGATGAAAAAATTGATGAAAAATCAGAATCCTATAAATTTTGTGAAGCAAACAATTTAAAACCTGTTATTTCTTCCATCACCATAGAAAGATTAAACCGAGCAGGGCAAAAACTTATAGATAAAGAACTAGATATTTCTAACCTAGACAGTGGATACAAAGTTTTTTCCCTTATAAAAAAACCAAAACTAACCCAAGCAAACCAACAAATTCATATAGAATATATCAACAAAGAAAGCTTAGACATTTTTTTTAATATGCTAGCTAAAACAGATAAACCTCTAACAACTTCCTACACAAAAATTACAGAAAATCTTTTTTTAGTAACAAACCCAAATAATTCCCAAGAAGAAATTTTATATATTACAGATTTCAAAGAAACAGATATTCAAAATTTTAAAAAATATCAACCAACAAAAATTTACTTAAATGGTTATGCAAACATAGAACTCCACAATTTTTTATCTTTCTTCACAAAAGAAAACACCAAAATAATCTACTAATTTTTAGCAATAAAGCTTTCAACAGATTTAATTAAATTATTTCTGTATTCCAAATAGTCATTCGTATTGTTTAACATGTTATTTATATCAAAATATCCCTTTAAACAATCTTTTACACTCGCATTTCTTACAAAGTTATTTAATCCGCTAAATCTATATTGATCAGGTGCAATATTTACAAGCCCAACATTTGTATTTAGTGCTAAAGCAGGTAAAGCTGTGTGTAGCCTTGATGTAATTACACATTTAGCATTGGCAATTATATTTAAAAATTTTTCCGCCATAGCAAATCTTAATTCTTCATCATAAGTTTCATCATAATAGTAGTTACATAAAATCAATACAGGGTATTTAGATTTTTTTATATAATAATTATTTAACTCCTCTCCTAAATCATTCAAAATTATGTATTCATCGGTGAACTTTTTTTCCCTCACAGGTAAAGTTAATGTTAAACATCCAGAAAAAAAAGCATCAATACCTAAAGACTCTAAAAATTGTTTCGTATCAGTATCCCTACATCCTATAGGCTGAAATTTTTTTAAATATTCTATTATTTGTAAATTTTCTTTAAAATATTTTCTTACATCTTGGGTTACATGAAAAGAAGTTATTAAAGGTGAATATACAGCATTTGGTGGAAAATTATTAGTATGTAAAAACCAACCATTTAAAATTATTTTATTTAAATCTTTTTTATTAAGATTCGCCATATTAACAATTAATTTTTCCCTATCCACTAAAAAATCTACTCTAGGTAAAAATCTTTTTGCAGCAATACTTTGAATATAATCCCCTATGTTAAACTCTATATTATTAATCTTAAAGAAATCCCAAGGAGCATACCCAAGCAAACCATATTTTATCATAATATCATCCTATCTTCACCAAACTTACATCATTAATATAAAAAATAATTTAAACATTTTTTATATTAAACTTCAAGCAGTAAATCATCAATTTTTTTAATTTCTTCACGAATAGCAATCGCTTCTTCAAAATTTAGATTTTCCGCTTGTTTTTCCATTTCTTTTTGAAGCTTTTGTTTAATTTTTTGTAATTTTTCACTACTTAATTTTTTGCTATCCCCATTTTCTATTTTTTCTTCTTCGCCTAGAATTTTCTCAAACCCTTTAGCATATATTTCCTCTATATTTGTGATTTTAGCAATTGTTGTAGTAGGGGTTATATTATGCTTTTTGTTGTATTCTTCTTGAATAGCTCTTCTTCTTTTTGTTTCATCCATTGCCTCAAACATCGATCTTGTAATTTTATCCCCATATAAAATAACCCTGCCTTCGCTATTTCTTGCCGCTCTTCCAATTGTTTGAATCAAACTTGTTTTAGATCGCAAAAATCCCTCTTTATCCGCATCCAAAATAGCAACTAAAGAACACTCAGGAATATCAAGCCCCTCCCTAAGTAGATTTATCCCAACCAAAACATCAAATTTTCCAAGCCTTAAATCCCTAATAATTTCAACCCTTTCAATAGAATCAATATCCGAATGCATATATTTAGCTTTAATTGAGTTTTCTAATAAAAAAGTAGTTAAATGTTCTGCCATTTTTTTAGTTAAAGTTAGAGCTAAGGTTCTAAACCCACGAGAAATTTCTATCTTTATTTGTTCCATTAAATCCATCACCTGATTCGTTGTAGGCTTAACTTCCACAATAGGATCAAGTAAACCAGTAGGGCGAATAATTTGCTCCACAACCGCACCCTCAACAATATTCAACTCAAATTCTGCAGGAGTAGCAGAAACAAACACAGTTTGCGGACGAATTTCATTCCACTCTTCAAACTTCAAAGGGCGATTATCAAGGCAAGAAGGTAACCTAAAACCATAATTCACAAGGTTAGATTTTCTACTAAAATCCCCATTAAACATTCCACGAATCTGCGGCACACTTACATGGGATTCATCCACAAATAATATCGTGTCTTGTGGTAAATAATCAAATAAAGTAGATGGAATTTCACTATTTAAAACTTCCGCCCCCCTTAAATACCTAATATAATGCTCTATTCCTTTACAATATCCAGTGCTAACAAGCATTTCTAAATCAAAATTTGTTCGCTCTTCAATTCGCTGTGCTTCAATTAATTTTCCATGATTTTTAAAAAACTCAATTCTCCCATAAAGCTCAGTTTGAATCTTAGGAATCGCCTTATTAATCACATTTTTAGGAGTCGCATACATCGAGCTAGAATAAATCCTAAAAGATTTAAAATTTTCTAACTTTCTTCCAGTTAAAGGATCAAAAGAATTAATAGATTCTATTTCATCATCAAAAAAAGAAACCCTAATCCCAACTTCATCCAAATGGGCAGGCTTGATTTCTAAAACATCACCACGGATTCTAAAATTAGATCTATCAAAAGCTAAATCATTTCTAGTATATTGTAATTCAACCAGCATTTTAGCAAATTCAGAAACCGCAATTTTTTGATTAACATTGATATCAATTTTTACACTTTCATAGTGGGATTTTTCTCCAATACCATAAATAGAAGAAACAGAAGCAACAATAATTACATCCCTTCGCTCAAGCAAAG
>JBIIMR010000048.1:0-7644 GCA_044337895.1 Alphaproteobacteria bacterium | reverse complement strand
CATGATAGTAGGAACCCTTGGGATTTTTGTTAATGGTAAAAAAATATCAGATTCATTAACAACTCCAGATGCAAAAACCTTAATTCCTTTTTTACAACTCGCAACTACCCAAAATATAGATTATATCATTATAGAAGCTTCAAGCCACGGATTAGATCAAAAAAGAATTTTAGGGTTAAATATTCTTGCCGCAGGATTCACAAATTTAACACAAGATCACTTAGATTACCACAAAACACTTAGCAATTATTATTCCATAAAAAAAACATTATTTTCTAAATTTCTTAATAAACAAGGAACATCAGTTATTAATGTAGATGATAAATTCGGAGATAAACTACAAAAAGATTTAGTGATTTTAAAAAAGAAAATTATCACCTACGGATTTAAATCCAATGATTTTCAAATTATTTCAATAGAAAACAAACCCAAGCAACAGATTGTTAATTTTTTTTATAATGATAAATATTTAAGTTTTAAAGTTAATCTATTGGGTAAGTTTCAAATTTATAATATAATATGCAGCATGTTACTCATTATTTCTACAAATAAATCTATTCATATAAATAGTTTAATTCCATTATGTGAAAAACTTACAAGTGTTTCAGGCAGGTTAGAATATATAGGGCAATACAATCAAGGGTTAATCTATGTAGACTATGCACACACCCCCAATGCTTTAGAAGAGGTATTATTAAATTTAAGAGAGCATTGTAACAACAAACTAAAAGTAGTTTTTGGCTGTGGTGGCAATAGAGATGTTTCTAAAAGAAAAATTATGGGTAAAATAGCAAGTAAATTAGCAGATGAAGTTTACATCACAGATGATAACCCAAGGGAAGAAGATCCAATTACAATTAGAAATCAAATTATAGAAGGACTCATCCCAAAAACAATTTATTATTCATTAGAAAGGGAACAAGCTATAACAAATAGCATTGCATCCCTAACAAAAGGAGATATTTTAGTTATAGCAGGCAAAGGACATGAAACAACCCAAATATTAAAAAATAACCAACAAATATTTTTTAGTGATATTCTTTTTTCTTTAGAAGTTTTAAAAAAATTAACAAACCCAGTTAACAACAATAATCCAAACAAAACCATAATAAAAACAATACCCACACCCCTAACAAACACCATCAACACAAATACAAACCCACACACAAATACAAACCCACACCCACACACAAATACAAACCCACACACAAATTATAAATTTAATCAAGATTTTTTATCAAAAGCTTTAAAATTAGACATAACTCATAAAGTTAATTTTAATCACATTGCAATAGATACAAGAACCATTCAAAAAGATTCCCTATTTATTGCCCTAAATGGTAAAACAAAAGGTTCTTCCTATGTTTTAGAGGCATTTAAACAAGGAGCAAAAGCAGCATTAGTAAATGAATCAGATAAAACAGATGATTTTAAATTATTACCAATAATTTATGTTAAAAATACCTTAAATAGTTTGCAAGAATTAGCAGTTTATTTTCGTAAACAATTCACATTTCCATTAATAGGAATTACAGGAAGTGTAGGCAAAACAAGCACAAAAGATTTCATATCTTATTTGTTATCTAAAAAATTTTTAATTTCAAACACACTTGCTAATTTTAATAATCATTTAGGGCTTCCAATTTCACTCCTTTCTGCAGACTTAAATTCTAAATATGGAGTTTTTGAATTGGGAATGAGTAAGGCAGGTGAAATAAAAAATCTATCAAATATATTAAAACCATCAATAGCAATAATCACTTCTGTAGAATCCGCCCACAGTGAATTTTTTGCAAACACCCATGAAATTGCTAAAGCAAAATCAGAAATTATTGAAAATTTACCTAAAGATGGTATCTTAGTTTTAAACAAAGACAATAGATTCTATGATTTTTTTATTGAAGTTGCTAAAAAACATAATATTAAAAATATTTTTACATTTGGTGAAGATTCAAAAAGCGATTTTTATTTACAAAGTTTTAACATCAAACAAAATAAAGAATTTTCATACCATTCAGAGATAACAGCTATAATTAAAGGAGAAAGCTACACATACACATTAAATAATACTATTTATAAACATCAAGCACTACTTAGTGTTTTATCTTTAGGAATATTAAGTATCTTAACCCTTAATATTAAAGATTATTTACCAACTATTTCAAATTATCCACCCACAGTAGGCAGAGGTAATTTGGTAGCTTGCTTTATTAATAAAAAACAAGTTTTGCTAATAAATGATAGTTATAATGCTTCCATAGAATCAATGACTAAAGGAATTACAAGCTTAAATACCCTAAACAATAATCGTAAAATTTTAGTTTTAGGAGATGTTTTAGAAATAAGCAATACCATGTTAGAACACCTTAGTTTATCAAACACAATAATTAAAGCAAAACCAAGTTATGTTTTAACCATAGGAAGTAGTATGAAAAGATTAACAACCAATTTAAAATTTAAGAATGTTGATTTTATTGTAGAAAATTTTCCCAGTATAAAAGATTTAGAAATCTATTTAGAAGAAATAATTCAAAAAAATGATATTATTTTCATCAAAGGTTCACACGGTTCAAATGTTTATCAAATAGCTAATAAATATAATAATATTAAATAGAATCAATATTAAGATTAACTAATTATTATCATTTTTGGAATAAAATGTTAAAATAAATACTATTTTTAAAAATAACTTAAGAAAGCTTTAACAATGTATAGTTTAGATATTAACTATGTGGATAGTGCTATTTTTGCATTTTTTACTTCTTTTTTTATAAACATATTTTTTGGTAAATATATCATTAATTTATTAGGACTCATTCAAAAAACAGGTCAACCAATTAGAGAAGATGGCATAAAAGAACACATTATCTCTAAAACAGGCACAAAAACATTAGGAGGAGTTTTAATTTTATTAACCTTTTTTACTTCTGTTTTTATTTGGGTGCACGAATATAATCATTTAATTTTAGGAATCTTGTTTGCTACTTTATTCTTTTTTATTTTAGGTTTAGCAGACGATTTATTAAAAATATATTCTAAAAGTTCAAAAGGTTTATCAGGTAAGTTAAGGCTACTATTAGGATTTGCTTTTTCAATTTATATAAGTTATTACATCTCACAAGACTTCCCTAAAGATATCACAACTTCTTTTTTTATCCCAATTGATTCTATTTTTAATTTTAAATTAGAAAACATATATCACTTAAATATAGTGTATTATTTTTTAATCGGCTTTATTTTAGTAGGAACAGCAAATTCAGTAAATTTAACAGACGGATTAGACGGATTAGCAAGCTTAATAAGTGCAACAGTATTAGCAACTTTATTTATTTTATTAATAATTCTTATAAATACCAATTACCACACAAACTATATCACACATTCATTAGTATATTACAATAAAATTTTAGAAATACCAGTATTAATAGCAGCATTAATCGGTGCTATTTTAGGATTTTTATGGTTTAATTCTTTTAAAGCAGAAATTTTTATGGGAGACTGCGGATCCCTAATGATAGGAGGAGCAATAGCAACAATTGCATATTCTTTTAAATATGAATTAATGTTAATGTTATTAGGATTTATATTTATTTTAGAAACACTTTCTGTAATCTTTCAAGTTTATTTTTTTAAGATGACAAAAAAAAGAATGTTTTTAATGGCTCCACTTCATCACCATTATGAAAAAAAAGGTTTACATGAAAATAAAATTTTAATAAGATTTTGGCTAATCACAGTTGTATGTTGTGTTTTTTCATTGTATTTAGTTTATTAATGTAATCATAAATTGTAAAAAAATGTCCCTTAAAGTTGTTTCAAAATTTAATAAAAAAAATATTTTAATTATAGGATTAGGTAAAACAGGAATAAGTGCCTATAATTTTTTTTCCAATCAAGAATCTTCTCCAAATTTAATAATTACAGATACAGATATCTCTAAAAAAAATCAATATCCCCATTATAATTTTCAAAACTTAACTAATATAGATTATAAAAATATAGATTATGTTTTTATTTCCCCAGGTATTTCATTACACACTCAAGAAAATAATTTTTTAAAACTTCAAATTACTAAATATAAGATTCCAATTTTAGGAGATATAGAACTTAATTATTTATATAATAATTCAAGTAATTATATTGGAATAACAGGCACAAATGGTAAATCAACAACTACCAGTTTAATTTATCATATTTTAGAATATGTAAAATCTGTTAAAAAAGAAAGCTACAAAAATAGTATTTGTGGTAACATAGGAATACCAATTTTATCAATTCAAAATATGAAAAAAAAGGATAATTACATAGTAGAAACATCTTCATATCAGTTAGAAAGATTAAACAAATCAAAATTTAATATTGCTTGTCTCTTAAATATAACAGCAGATCATTTAGAGCATCATAACGGGTTTAAAAATTATATTCTTGCTAAATCACAAATTTTTAACAATCAAACAAAAAAAGATTTTGCAGTGATATCCATAGATGATGGACCATGTTTAAATATTTATAAAAATTTAACAAAAAATAATCACCAAATCATAATTCCAATTTCAATAGAAAAAAATATAGAATCAGGTATCTACATAGATAAAAACAATTACTTAATTAATAATCTAAATAATAAAAATATTAAAGTTTATAATTTATCCCATTTATTTTATTTAAAAGGAAAGCATAATTATCAAAACATAGCATTTGCTTATGCAGTTGCTAAAATTAAAAAAATTTCTAATAAATTATTTGTAGAGGCCTTATCAACTTTTAAGGGCTTAACCCACCGTCAAACATTAATAGGAAATTTTAAAAATCTTACTTTTATCAATGATTCAAAAGCAACCAATCAAGAATCTACTAAATTTGCATTAGAAGCATTTGATAATATTTATTGGATTCTAGGAGGGATTGAAAAAGTAGATAATTTAGATTTATGCATTCCATTGCTAACTAAAGTAAAAAAATGCTTTTTAATAGGAAAGTCAAGTAATTTATTTTATAAAATTTTACACAATAAAGTTGAATGTTTCCAACATAATACCCTACAAAATGCAATCAATCAAGCAATAGATCTTGGATTAAAAGAGAAATCCCCAATTACCATTTTATTTTCCCCTGCTTGTGCTTCATTTGATATGTTTAAAAATTTTGAAGACAGAGGTAACCAATTTACAGATATAGTAAAGAGTATAATCAATGTTTAATAGAGCTAAACAAGATGTTATCAATATTTTATGGTTTAGATTAGATAAAGGAATCCTATTTCCTATTGCAATTTTATATACATTAGGATTAATTTTAGTAATTTCAACTTCACCCTACATCGCAACCCGCTTAAATTTAAGTGATTATCATTTTATTATTAATCATTTTATTTTTATTATTGTAGGTTTTTTTATTATGCTATTAATTGCATGGTTAGATAACAATCATTTAATAAAATTAATTTTTTATGTTTTTATTGTATCTTTATTTTCTATTTTGTATGTTATTTTTTTTGAAACAAATATTAAAGGAGCAAGCCGCTGGATAAGTTTATTTGGATTTTCATTACAACCATCAGAGTTTACAAAGGTCACATTCCCTTTCATTATAGCATTTATTTGGAAACTATTTTATAAAAAGATGAATAATTTTTATTTATATTGTATAATTTTTTTTGTATATGCAGTTGTTTTAGCATTATTTTTATCAGAACCAGATATTGGAATGAGTATTTTAATTACCCTTACTTTAGGATATCAAATGATAATAGCAGGAATGTCAATTATTTTAATTTTACTACTAAGCATTGGACTTGTATTTACATTAATTACTTTTTATTATTCTTTTAGTCATTTTGCTTTTAGAATAGATAGTTTTTTTTCAGAAAAACAATCCTATCAAACCGCCAAAGCCATTAATGCAATTCAAAATGGTAAATTATTTGGATTAGGATCAGGTAACGGATCCGCAAAAATTTACTTACCAGACAGTCACACAGACTTTATTTTTTCTGTTCTGTTAGAAGAATGGGGATTAGTTTTTACAATTATAGTATTAGCTTTAAATATATTTTTATTAAGTAAAATATTATTTTTTTCCCAACAGTCAAAAGATATTTTTGTTTTTTTAGGATTAAATGGAGCTTTTGCTATTCTTGTTTTTCAGATTTTTATTCATATTTCTTCTAATCTTAGCTTAATTCCCACAAAAGGAATGACTTTTCCTTTTATTTCATATGGAGGTTCCTCATTAATTTCCATGGCTTTTTTAATTGGTATAATTCTTTCATTAACTAAGAAACAAAAAAATTTTTAGGTTATAAAGCATGATTCAAAATAACTCTTTTAAAAATATAATTATTACAGCAGGAGGAACAGGAGGGCACTTATTTCCAGCAAGTGTTCTAGCAAAATCCCTTGCAGAAAATTCAAATTATCAAGTAAACATTATTACAGATAAACGATCTTTTAAATATGGGGCTTGGGGAAATAGTAACAGTAAAATCCACAGCATTTACGGAGGGGGTATTTTTGGTAAGAATATTTTTTTAATAGTAAAAAATTTATTTTTATTATTCTTAGGAATTATCCAATCTTTAATACTTTTTAAAAAATTAAAACCAAGTATAGTGATTTCTTTCGGAGGTTATATTTCTTTACCAGTTTTATTTTCTGCTATTTTATTTAAAAAAAAAATCATAATACATGAGCAAAATGCTTATATTGGTAGAGCAAATAGATTATTTTTACCCTTTGCTACCTATTTTTTAACTACATTTAAAATTATGTATGGAGTAAAATCTAAATATTTATATAAAATGTATCATGTAGGGCTTCCACTAAGGGAGGATTTTTTAAATTTACGACCAAAATTTACAGCAAATAGTAAATTAATTAACATTTTATTTTTAGGAGGTTCCCAAGGGGCAAATATTTTTAGTAATATCATTCCAGAGAGTTTTTTATTGCTATCAAAACAAGAGCAGCAACATTTTCAAGTTTTTCATCAATGTAGAGAAGCTAAAATCAAAGAGGTTAATGCACTTTGGGAAAAAACAAATGTTAAATATGAGGTAAGCACATTTTTTAATAATGTTGCTTATTTAATGCATAATTCCAATCTTATTTTTTCAAGATCAGGTTCAGGAACAATAAATGAAATATTATCCCAAGGTAAATTTGCAGCTTACATCCCTTACAAATTTGCAATAGATAACCATCAGTTTTATAATGCTACTTCAATTGCAAAACAAACAAAATCCTTAATCATAACAGAAGAAAAATTAAATCCCAAAATATTAAGTGAAATATATAGAGATATATTATATAATAAAATAGATTTAGAATTAAAAGAAAAGTTATCTTTTAATGCATTTACAAATAATTCACATCTATTAATAGTAAATAAAATTAAAGAAATTATATAAATAAAATAAAAAAGGGTAATTGAAGTGTTAAAATTATTATTAAAAAACAATATAAATAAATATCAACTAATACATTTTATTGGTATAGGTGGCATAGGTATGAGTGCCCTTGCAGAAGCTTTAAAAGTAATGGGCTACAATATTCAAGGAAGTGACAGTTCAAGCAGTTATAATACAGAAAGATTACTAAAAAAAGGAATTAAAATTTTTTTATCCCACAGTAAAAGCAACATAAA
>JBIIMR010000047.1:0-7658 GCA_044337895.1 Alphaproteobacteria bacterium | reverse complement strand
TTGCTACAATCCCTGCTTTAGGGATGACAAGCTATGGGACTTACCAGAGTTCTTTTGCATATGTGAGGGGGACTCCGCCGCATTCTACCATTGTATTAGTTAATGGGGTTAAGTTACAAGATTCTACGAGTGGGACCTTTGATTTATCTTTTATTCCTATTAGTGCAGTTGAAAAAATAGAAATTATTGCCAGTGGGGATTCTGTTAAATATGGGCAAAATGCCGCCGGTGGTGTGATTAACATTATTACTAAAAAAACTAAAAATGAAAATATGAAATCGGAATTTGTTGCTGAGCTTGGTAGTAATAATTCTTCTTATTTGGATTTTAATTTATTAAAACAGTCTTTAAATGGTAAGCATAAATATGGTATTTTTTTTAGTAGTAATAGTTCTTCTGGTTATTCTTTATCTGCCTTTGAAAAAAGTAATAATGCTGAAAAAGATGGTTTTAATAAAATTAATATAACCGCATTTTATGATTATGAAGGTTTGGAAACATTTTTGCAGTATAATCTATCTAATGTGGAGACGGATCCTTTTGTATATGATTTAGGAACACATACCCCTTATTTAAAAGATTATGGGAATTATTCTGATTATAAATCTATATATAATGGGTATATTCGGTATAAAAAAAAGATTATGAATATAGAAAATAGTTTTGTGGTGAGTGTTAATTATACTAATAAAATATCTGAGGTGGTTGACCCTACTTTGTTTGTGCTTGGGGATTATGGGGGTTTAAATATTGATGAAAATAAATATAAGGATTCTAATAATTATAGGGGTTCTGTGATTGGGGTTTCTTATAATGGAAGTGGGGAATACTTAAAAAATGGGTTCTTTAAATTTGGGGTTGATTATGATTATTATAAATCAAAACAAAATTTAGAATCATATGAAATAAATTCATATGATTATTTATGTGTTCTTAATCCTAATAATTGTTTAGAGCAAATGGAATTTAAAGAACAAAATCAAGAATCTTTATATGGTGCTTATTTAATTTTAGGGTATAAATTTTTAGATTCTTTAAATGTTAATAGTGGAATTAGGTATGGTGGGGCTACCTCTTATGATAGTAATGAAAAAATTAATTATAGTTTGGGGGCGGATTATATTGTTAATCAATTTTTGAAGTTAAAAACTAACTATTTTTATACCTTTAAAAATCCGAATCTCTATGAGTTAAATGATATGTCTTTTGGGAATAAAAACTTAGAAACGGAAATTATTAAAAGTTTTGAAACGGGATTTGATTCTTATTTTTTTGAAGAAAAAGAGATTCTTTCTGTTACCTATTTTAATACTAAAATTGATAATTTAATAACTTTGGATTATTCTAGCAGGGGGCAGCAGTTTATTAACGATCCTAATAAATATAATATCAATGGTGTTTATTTTTCTTCTGTAACTAAAATAATGGATTTTATTAATTTAAATCTTTCTTATTCCCATATGTGGTTTAATAAACAAATGGTAAGGCGACCTGAAAATTCATTTATTATTGGATTATTTTTTAATTTTAATGATAAAATACATGCAACGATAGAAAATATATTCTTTGGTAAAACTAAAGATGGTTTTGAAAGTGTTGGGTATTATGAAATGCCCTCTTATAATATTGTAAATGTTACTGTAAATTATTATATAAATACTAATTCATCTTTTTATGTAAAAGCTATTAATTTATTTAATGAAGAATATCAACCAGCTTTTGGATTTGTATCTTCTGGAATTACAATATATGCAGGATTTAATTATAAAATATAAAAAAGATAAATATAAAAATGTATATTTTATCCTTGTTTCTGTTTTTTTGCATTTGATTTTAGGATATTGTTTTTATAGTTTAAAAATGAAATCCGATTACAAAAGGGATTCTAATATAAATCTTACTTTAGAAAATTCTTATCAGCAAAATAATGAAAATAATCATAAACAAAACAAACATCTTAAAGTTGAAAAAAAACAAAAAATAGACAAAAAAGAGAATCAAGAATCTGCGGTAGTTAAAGAATCTTTAGGTGAAAAACTGGATGAAATAGAAGAATTTGTTTATATGGAAATGATATACAATAATACTTTAAAAAATTATAATTTGAATAAAAAGCCTTATTACCCAATGATTGCTAGGCAAAAAAAATGGGAAGGAGTTGTAATGTTAAAGCTATATGTTGATAAAAATGGTAAAATAAATGAAATTATTTTAGCTAAAAGTTCTGGTTATAAAATTTTGGATGAAAGTGCTGTTAAATCTGTTAAAGACTGGAAATTAATTAATAATTATAATAAAAATATATACATTATTGTTCCTATTGAATTTAAACTGCAATAAGATAAGTTGTGCTATAATATTTTAGAGATGGTTGATTATAATTGTTTTTTATGGGTATAATAATATAGTGTTTTTTCTAATAAATAAGGTTTTTTAATTAAGGTGTTTTTAAATTGGATACAAAAAAAATATATTTAGCTTCTTTTTATGTAATAGTTTTTATTATGATTGTTTCTTACTTTTTTGTATTTGTAGGTAGGGATAACATGAGTGATAAAAGAGCAACAAATCTATGTGCTTATATTGTATATTTGGGTGCAAAAGAAGATTTTGTTATTGTTAGTAAATCATATGATTCTGCTTATTCTTTCTCTGAAGCTAAAATGCAAATGACAATTAAATATGTAAATGGGGTTGAGACTTTTGCAGAATGTGTTTTTCAAAAAAAATATAAAAATAATGAAGTAATTTTGAAAACAGCTGATTATGGAGATTCTGGATATAGATTGATATCGCACGGTAAGTATACCTTTACTTCTAAAAAAGTTATAGAATTAGATTCTATAAACTTTCCTGTACTCAAATAATTTTATTATTTATAATTGTAAGATATTATAATAAAGTATAGGCAAAGTGGGCTATATTTTAAAAATTAGATTCTATATAATTTTTTTAAGATATAGATTTATTTTTGAATATTTCTATTTATAAGCTATTTTTTTATTAAAAAATAGGTTATTTGGGTGATTATATTGATAATATATGCAAAGTATATAATATTTTTTATAAATATGTTATTTTCTATATTGTATTTTAAGAATTTTCTTTTATAATAGTATTTAAGAACTGTTATTGTATTTTTTTTATTAATATTAATATTTTTGATAAATTAATGCGATAATAAAGGTTCGTATAAATATAAAATTAGATTGTAGTTTATGTTTGATTGTGATTCTTTTTTGAATTTCAATTGATTTATTAACAATATTAAGTAGAGAATATGGATATGCCTTTTAAGATAAATTTTTTCCCTGTGCCTTTTATTTTGAGTTTAATCGTTATGATAGCAGGTGTTATAGTGTATAATGATACTATATACACATATATGTCTTCGAGTTTTGCTATAAATGGTTTAATTATTGCTTTGTTTGTTTTTTGTATTTCTTGGATACTGGGTTCTATGGCTTATTTTTCTAGAAGTGTTAAGGTATTTACTAGAATAATAAGGGGATTTACTGGTCCTAATGATGGGGTTAAGCTTGCTAATAACTCTATAAGAAGTATATCTGTTGTTTCTGGTACTTTGTTTGATACTCCTGTTGTTACAAACTTGATATCTAACATAGAAAGAAGGGGGAGGTTAGAGGTTTCTGCTCCTGATGTTGATTCTATATCTTTTGCTGTTAAGGATGGTGCTTCTAGGATTTTGGCTCCTGCTAGATTCGTTGCTACTGTTTTTACTATGTTGGGTCTTTTTGGGACTTTTGTTGGGTTGCTTGGGACTATTGATGGGGTTGCTAAAGCTTTTGGTGCTTTGGCTTCTGGAAGTTTGGGGTCTGATATGACGGCATTTGTTAGATTGTTTGCTGATCCGCTGCAGGGAATGTCTGTTGCTTTTAGTACCTCGCTTTTTGGGATGGTTGCTGCTATGTTTGCTAACTTTGGTTTGTTTGCTGTTTCTCAAAGAATGTCTGTTTTTGTTGCTAAAATGGAAAATTATTTGCTTTCTAATACTGGTATATTTGGTGAAAATCCTGATAAAATTAGTGCTAGGGATATATTGATTTCATTGGAAGATTCCTTTGATACTTTGTATGAAGGTTTATCTGAAAGGTTTGATTTTTTAGGTAAGTCTGTTGGGGCTATGAGTAATGCGATTGTAAGAACTCAAGAAAGGCAAGAGAGGGTTTTGAAAGTTATAGTTGACAACTATAAGATGATAGAGAATATATGGATGGATATAGGTAAGATAGCTAAAAATATTATTGAAGACTTTAATGTTTCTTTTGCTACTGGTATGAAAGATGCTATATCTCCTTTTGTATCTGATGTTTTAGATGGTTTGGCTTATAATGCTAAGGTTGCTTTGGATGCTAATAAAATATTAAAAGATATTAATGATTCTATTTCTTCTGTTGTGGAAACAACTCTTACTGTATCTGGTTCTGTTAATTCTCTTTCTGAGGTTGTTAATTCTAATTCAGAGCTTTTGAATGGCTTGCTTGATAATACTGTTACTTTAAATAATTCTTTTAATACAGGTATGGAAACTGTGTCGCTTTCTTTGGATGCTGTTAGTGTTTCTTTGGATGGTCTTGCTAATGTCAATAATAATGTTCTTGATTCTGTTGTTGAAGCTAAAGATTCTTTGGTTGGTATAAATACTAGTTTGGATACATCCAATAGTATACTTGATGTTGTTGTTTCTAATATAGATGAAACAAATAAGTTAGTAGAACAAGGAGTTGGTGTTGCATATGAAAATGTTAACAAAGTTCAGGCTGTAAATGATGACTTAAGAGATGTTGGAAATGTTAATAGGGAGGTTTTGTCTGCTGTTTCTAGGTCTGCAATGTATGATGAAATGCTTTCTGAGGTTTCTGTTAATTCTTTAAGGAATTTAGATAGAATTGTTGGGCTTAACTCTGATATATCTGCGGGTGTAATGGATATTTCTACAACAAATAGGCAGGTTTTAGATACTGAAAATTCAATTTTAGGTGTTGAGAATAATATGAATAACTTAATGGTTGATGTTGTTAATTCTGTTAATGATAATACTGAAAATGTAAGAAAATCTAGTGAGATTGTTGATGGTATTTATTCTACTGTTTCTGATATTAATGTTTTAAATCAATCTGTGTATGCTACTTTAAATGATGCTAATGCTATGGGTGCTAATCTTAATCAATTGATGAATGGAGCTGTTGCTAATTTAGAATCTTTAGTTTCTTTGCTTTCTTCTGTTGATGGTGTTGCAAAAGAGGGGGTAGATGTTGATAGGCAAATTTTAAATGTTGAGACTGGTAATTTCTCTCAATTGAAGGATATTTTATCTGCTTCTTCTGTTGCTTTACAGTCTTTACAGTCTGTTAATTCTCAATTAAATGAAGCTAATTCACTTTCTGCTGGCATTATATCTGCAGTTGCTGATGGTAATGATATTGCTCAATCTTCTTTAAAGAATTTGGAAGCTATTTCTCAAAATTCTATGGAGATAAGTGCTTTTGCTTCTCAGTCTAACTCTTTGCAATCTAAGCTAATTGAAGAAATGGTAAATTCTAATACTCTTGCAGGGACTTCTTTAAATTATTTGGTTTCTTATGGTAATTATTTTGATGATGTTTTAAATTCTTTAAATGAAGCTAAGAATATAGCATCTAATACAGTTGCTTTTGTTTCTGATATTCGTCAAGTAATGGGTGAATCTAATGTTTTAAGCTCTGGTGTTATTGCTGCTATTAATGAAAATAATATTTTAAATCAAACATCAAGGGATTTGTTAAATTCATTGTATGTAGGTAGTATTGATTCTAATGCGATAGCTTCTCAGTCTAATAAAATGATTGCAGAATTAAATAATAAAGCGGAAGTGAGTAATATAATTTCTGGTCAGGTGTTGACTTCTGTTAACCAAGTTTCTTTTATGAATAAAGAAACAACCTCTATGGTTGCTGAAGTTGTGGGAAGGGTTGATAATGTTTTTGCTGTGGCACAAGATCAGGCTAATAAATTAGAATTGGCTAATCAAATATCTAATCAAATAGCTTCTACTGTGGTTGATGTGGTTAATTCTGTTAGGGATGTTAATTCTGCTATGAATAATAATTCTGGAATTGTTAGTGAGGTTGTAAATAGAGTTGAAAATCTATTGGGTGTTTCACAAGATCAGGCTAATAAATTGGAGTTATCTAATCAAGGTATTAGTAGTGTAATTGATGGGGTTTCTTCTTTAATTAATGGTGTAAATGATTCTAATCAAGTGTCTAATCAAATAGCTTCTACTGTTATTGATGTGGTTAATTCTTTGGGTAAAATGGATAACACTGTTAATTCTAATTTATCTAATATGTCTTCTTATTTGGGATCTCAAATTGAGGTTGCGAATGATATTTCTAGGGGAGTTGCTGAAAGTAATCTTTTGATGAATAAGTATATGGTAGATGGAAAAGTAAAAGAAAAAACTTTATTAGACTTAGAGCAAATTAATTTGAATTTATTGAATATAATTGTTGATTTTAGAGATAAAATGCTTTCTTATTCTTCTAATTTAGATTATATTCCTTCTGTGAATAGTCTTATTGATAATTTAAATACTTCTTTTAATGGGCTGTTATCTGTTTCTTCTCAAAATGCTAATAATGTTAATGAATTGAAATCTGGTGTTAATAGCTTGGTTGAAAATTCCTATGCTATTGCTAAAAATATTGAAGAAGTTAATGGGTCTGTGTTTCAATTAAAAGAAGAAATTAATGGTAATTTTACTGATTTAAGAGCTGATACTAATTCTATATTTAATGCTGTTGCTTCTTTGCTTGAAGTTTCTCAGGAATTTAAATCTAATATGGAAAATAATTTAGGACAAATATTTGATAAATTATCTTTTTTTGATGTGATATCTGGGCAGGTTTCTGAAATTTCTCAATCTAATCTTAATTCTTTGAATTTAAATAGACAAATTAATGAAGGAATTTCTTTAGTTGCAAATAAACTAAATGATGTTATTTCTTATGTGTCTGGTGTATCTGATAATGTTCAATCTTTAAATGTTGATACTGTTAATATTTCTAAAGAAATTGAACAATTTTATTCTCTTGTTTCTTCTTACTATCAAGATAATAAAGTATTATTTGAGGATTTACTTGTGTATACTGGTAAATTTAATTCTAGAACGGATGAAATATCGTTGGATCTTAAAAAAGTTATTGAAATTGCAAATAATAGTTTGTTTGTGGAAAATGAAACTTTAAATAAAGTATCTGTATTGGATGGATTAACTGATAACTTCTCTTTGGTTGTTGAGGGTCAAAAAACTTTTATAGATTTTGTTAATTCATCTGTTGTGACTACATTAAATCAAATGGTAAAAGATAATCAAATGTTACTTAATAGTGTTAATGCTTTCTCTAATGTTGTAAATAATATAGCTGTTACTTCTGATTCTATTTCTAAGGAAAATAGAAATTCTGTTGTTTTGTTAAATGATTTATTGACTGTTGAAAATGCGAATTTTCAAAAAACTAGAGCTGATTTGCAATTATTTTCTCAATACTTGAATAATATAACAAATTCTTTAGCTAAAACTACTGCCAACTCTGAACTAGCAATTAAAAATTTAGATGTTATTGCTAAGTCTATACCAGAAATTGGTTTTGGGG
>JBIIMR010000046.1:0-7746 GCA_044337895.1 Alphaproteobacteria bacterium | reverse complement strand
TTGAATCTTTCTTGCTCGATAAACTATTTGTTTATCTTCGTCTGAAAGTTCGTCCATCCCTAAAATTGCAATAATATCTTGTAGTTCTTTATATTTTTGCAAAATCCTTTGGACTCTCATGGCAACTTCATAATGTTCTTCGCCTACTATCCTTACATCTAAAGCCCTTGAATTGGAATCAAGTGGGTCTATTGCAGGATAAATTCCCATTGCAGCGATGTTTCTTGATAACACAGTTGTAGCATCTAAGTGGGAAAATGAGGTTGCAGGTGCTGGATCGGTTAAATCATCTGCTGGAACATAAATTGCTTGCACTGAAGTGATTGATCCGCTCACTGTTGAGGTTATTCTTTCTTGTAGGGCTCCCATTTCACTTGCTAGGGTTGGTTGATAACCTACGGCGGATGGGATTCTGCCTAAAAGTGCTGAAACTTCTGATCCTGCTTGGGTGAAACGGAATATATTATCTACGAAAAATAAAATATCTTTTTCTGCGGTATCTCTAAAATATTCTGCAACGGTTAAACCTGTTAATGCTACCCTTGCCCTTGCCCCTGGGGGTTCGTTCATTTGACCATAAATTAAAGCACATCTTGATTTAGAAGGATCACCTTTTACTATAACTCCTGAATCTATCATTTCATGGAATAAATCGTTTCCTTCCCTTGTTCTTTCCCCTACTCCTGTGAATACAGAATAACCACCATAGGATTTTGCTATATTATTGATTAGTTCCATAATAATAACTGTTTTTCCTACTCCTGCACCACCGAATAAACCTATTTTACCACCTTTTAAATAGGGTAGCATTAAATCTATTATTTTAATTCCTGTGGTTAAAATTTCTGCTTTAGTAGATTGCTCTACAAAAGATGGGGGTTCTCTGTGGATTGGTAATTTTGTTTTTGTTTTAATTTCACCCATTTCATCTACGGGTTCGCCTAAAACATTCATTATTCTACCTAAAACTTCTTCTCCTACTGGCACTGTGATTGGGCTTCCTGTATCTGTAACTTCTTGCCCTCTTACTAAACCGTCGGTTGCATCCATTGCAAGGGTTCTAACACTTCCTTGCCCTAAATGGAGAATTACTTCTAACACTAATTTTTTACCGTTATGGTTGATTTCAAGGGCATTATAGATTGAAGGTAATTCCTTAATGTTATCAAATTCTACATCAACAATAGCTCCCATTACTTGGGAAACTTTTCCTATGATTGCCATGTTTTACTCCTTTTAATATTTAAAGTGCTTCTGCACCTGAGATAATTTCTATTAACTCTTTTGTTATTAATGATTGCCTTTTTCTGTTGTAGTCTAATACTAATGCTTTGATTAAATCCTTTGCATTGTTGTAAGCATTATCCATTGCTGATACCCTTGCTGATTGCTCTGATAAAATGCTTCTAATTAAATTTTTATACAAATGATTATAAATATAAGTTGATACTAAATTTTTTTGAATGTTGGGTAAAAAATAATCATCTGAAACAATATAGGGATTGCTTTGTTCGTTTTGAATTTGGGATTCTTGCTTTGGGGATTCTTTTGTTTCATTTTGTGGATCTTTTGTAATTGGGATTACTATTTTGTGTCTTAATTCTTGTTTGAGGGCATTTATAAAATGGGTGTGGATTATTTCTACTTGACCTATTTTGCCACTATCTAACAGACTTAAAATGTAATTGCTTAAAAAAAGAATATCATTTGAGGAAACTTTTTTGATTTCTAGTGGGTAAGTGATATCTATTATTTCTTCTTTTTTGTATCTTGAGGTAATAAAAGAGTAGCCTTTTTTACCAAAAGCTAAAATTTTAAATTGGCGATTTTTTGTTTGAAGATCGTTTGTTAAAGTTGTTAATTTTTTTAAAACATTGTTGTTGTATGATCCGCAGAGTCCTCTTTCTGAAGTGTAAATAATGATTAAAACGGTAGAAGTATCATTTGAAGTATACAAATAATTGTTATCTGTTTGGACTAAAGATTGATGTTTTTGAAACAAATAATCAAAAATAATTTCATTTTGCCTAAAATAATTATTGGTATTATTTTTAATAACTTTAATATTTGCAAGTCTTGCTGTTGAAATTGTTTTCATTGACTGGGTGATTTTTTCACTAGACTTTGCATTATTGATTCTGTTTCTTATATCTCTTAAATTTGCCATGGTAAATTATTTAGATACCTCTTTGTTAAGCATTGAAAGATTGTTATCGTCTATAAACTTTTTTGTGAAAGTTTCTAAAAAAGTTGTAAAAGAATCCATATCTTCTTTGGTTAAGTCTTTTGTGGTTGAAATGTTGAATAATACATCTTTTAACTCTGTGTGTGATTGATGGATTAATTTTTCTTCGTAACTGGCAATGTAATTAAGTGGAATTGTATCTAAAAATCCTTTTGAAACAGTAAACAAAATTAATACCATATCCTCTAATGGGTATGGATTATATTGTTTTTGTTTTAAGATTTCTGTCCACCTTTTTCCTCTTTCTAAAAGTCTTTTTGTGGAATCATCTAAATCGGATGCAAATTGGCTAAATTTTGCTACTTCTCTGTATTGTGCTAGATCTAATTTAATTGCTCCTGTAACTTTTTTAATTGCTTTTGTTTGTGCTGCAGTTCCTACTCTGCTTACTGAAAGTCCTATGTTAATTGCGGGTCTTATTCCTTGGAAAAATAAATCTGTGTCTAAGAAGATTTGCCCGTCTGTAATGGAAATAACATTTGTTGCTATGTAGGCAGAAATATCTCCTGCTAGGGTTTCTATTACAGGTAATGCTGTGAGAGATCCTCCTCCGTTTTCATCACTTAATTTTGCTGCTCTTTCTAATAGTTTAGAGTGGATATAGAAAATATCCCCTGGGTATGCTTCTCTCCCTGGGGGTCTTCTTAATAAAAGTGATACTTGCCTATATGCGACTGCTTGCTTAGATAAATCATCGTAAAATATTACTGCATGTTGACCGTTATCTCTAAAATATTCCCCAATTGCACAACCTACATAGGGTGCTAAATATTGAATTGTGGCACTCTCTGATGCGGTTGCTGAGATTATGCAAGAATACTCTAGAGCCCCGTATTCTTCTAAAACTTTTACTAAATAGGCGATGGACGATCTTTTTTGCCCGATTGCTACATAAATGCAATACATTTTTTCTGATTCGTTTCTAGCTTTATCATTAATGTGTTTTTGATTTAAGATAGAATCTATAATGATTGCTGTTTTTCCTATTTGTCTGTCGCTTATTATTAACTCTCTTTGACCTCTACCAACTGGAATTAAGCTATCTATTGCTTTTATTCCTGTTTGAAATGGTTCTGTAACCGACTTACGAGCTACTATTCCTGGGGCTTTGATTTCTACAACTCTTTCTTCTTTTGTATTTAATGAACCTTTACCATCTATTGGATTTCCTAGTCCATCTAATACTCTACCTAATACTTCTTTACCAACTTTAACTTTTAAGGTTTCATTGGTTTTTTTTACAGTAAATCCGCTTTCTACTGTGGTGTCTCCACTAAATAATACAACCCCTACTGTTTCTTTTTCTAGGTTTAATACCATTCCTTTTGTGCCGTTTTCAAACTCTAATACTTCTCCTAAAAAAGCATTCTTTAAGCCGTGGACTGTTGCAATTGAATCCCCTACTGAAATAACTTTTCCTACCTCATTAAAATCTATATCACTTGTATAGGATTTAATTTGTTCTTTGATGCTAGCACTGATGTTTATATCTTTTGCCATTTTTTAGTGTTCCTTAACAAAATTTTGAATGTTTTGTAATTTATTTTTTAAAGAATCATCAAAAAGTAAACCCTCTACTTTTATGATTAACCCTCCTAAAATAGTTTTGTCTATTGTAAATGTTAAAAAAAATTTATCTGAAAATTGTTTAGAAATAGAATCTTGCAGTTTATTTGTTTGTTCTTGAGTGAGTGGGATTACACTAATCACCTCAACATGTTTATATCCTTGGTAGGACAATTTAATTGTGTTCCAGTTTTCTATAAAATAAATAAATGTATTGTAGTCTTGATTGGTTATTAAAGCTTTGGTTGCACTGTAAAAAAGATTTGAAATACCTAATACTTTAAAAATATTGGAGGTAATTGTTAATTGCTCTTGTTTTGCTAAGGTTTTAAAAGCAATAGAAGCTAATGTTTCTTTTATTGTGCTAAGATGTTGTTGAATTGTTGTTATATCTTTTGAGATAACATCAATTTGATTATTTTCATTTGCTAGTTCTAACAAAGCTTTTGTAAAATCATTAATATGGGTTTGATTTATTGTTAACATTGCAACACTTTCTAACTTTAAAACAAATTATTATAAAATATTTATTATAAAATATTTTTTAAACTCTTTTAAGATAAGTATACTACTTTTATAAAATAGTTTATAGGAAAATATATATAATTTTTTTTAATACCAAGTTAATTTTTATGAAAATAATTAATAAAAACTTGTTGAATCTACATCTATTTGTATTTTTATGTAAGTGGGAATTTCTATTTCATCTAAAATTTTTTTAAGATAATTTTGTAAATTGTAGCTTCTTTTTGCTTTAAATAAAAATCTTTTACGGTAATTATTTTGTAAAAAATATAAAATAGAATCTGTTGGTCCTAAAATGGTAATTTCGTTATTAAGGTTTTTTACAAAAAGAGTTAATAAACTATTGCAAAACTTGTTTAAAATATTCTCATTTTTACTGGAGAGTATCATTGAAATAAATCTTGTATAGGGGGGAATTTGTGCTGATTCTTTTAGTTGTAGTTCTTCTTTAATAAAGTTATGTTGATTATAGTTTTTAAGTGTTTTTAATAAAAAACTTTCTGTGTCATATGCTTGAATAAAAACTTTACCACTTAAATCGCCTCTGCCTGCTCTGCCTGCTACTTGATATAATGTTTGCCAGAATCTTTCACTGCCCTTTAAATCGCTACCTATTACCCCTAAATCTCCGTCTATTATACCTACTAAAGTTATATCTGGAAAGTGATATCCTTTTGCTATCATTTGGGTTCCTATAATTATATGGTATTCTTTGTTTGTAATGGAATTAATAAATTGTTCTGCCTGTTTTTTATTTTTAATTGTATCACTGGAAATAATTAATGGTGGGTGTTTGGGAAAAATATTTGTGATTTCTTCTGCGACTTTTTCTATTCCTAAACCGTAGGAAATAATAGAATCTTTGCTTAAACATTTTTCACAATCATTTTTTTTTGGAATGCTGTAGCCGCAGTAGTGGCAGTTTAGGGTGTTTTTTGTTCGGTGTTCTACTAAACTAATTGCACAATTTTTGCAAACTATTTTAGTTCCACATGCTTTACATAAGTTAACACTGGCATAGCCTCTTTTATTTACAAATAGTAATACCTGTTGATTTTTATCTAAGGTTTCTTTAATTTCTTTTTGTAAAGTTAAGCTGATATAATTATTTTTTAAAAGTGATTCTTTTTTGAGATCTATGATATTAATTGGGGGTAAAATTTGGTTGTTAAATCTTGTGCTTAGTTGGTAATAATTATATTTATTATTAAAAACATTATAAAAAGTTTCTGAAGATGGAGTTGCAGAGCATAATAAAAGTGGATGATTAAAAAGTTTCGCCCTTAAAATTGCCATATCCCTTGCATTATAAAAAACTTTTTCTTCTTGTTTGTAGCTTGATTCGTGTTCTTCATCTATGATTATTAATCCTAAATTTTTAAATGGTAAAAAAAGAGATGATCTTGTTCCTATTAATACTTGAATTTGATTGTTGTTAATTTGATGCCACAAATTTGCTTTGTAACTTTCACTAAGGGAAGAGTGCCAAATACTTGGGGTGAAACTAAATCTCTTTTTAAATCTATCTATTATTTGGCTTGTTAATGCTATTTCTGGGAGCATTATTAATGCTTGTTTTTTATTTGTTAGCATTTTATTGATTAATTCAAAATATACCTCTGTTTTACCGCTTCCTGTTACTCCCTCTAAAAGATTGACAGAAAAAATATCTTTTGAAATTTCTTGGAATAAATCTTGAGTAACTTTTTTTTGCTCTTCGTTTAATTCTGCTTGTTTGTAATTGTAATCAATCTGTTGATATTCTTTTGCTTGTTTGTATGTAATTAATAATCCTAAATCAACCTGTTTATTTAAATAATTTACTGTAAAATTGTTGTGTTTTAAATCTGTAATGCTTTTTTGCGAATCTGCAATGTATTCTATAAGGCTTAGTTGTTTTTTGGTTATTTTTTTTGAAAGATTATTTTTATTGGATAGTTTATAAAAAATATCGGTTGGAATTTTTTTAAATATCTCTTTATGCAATGTAAGATTGAAGACTTTTCCTAAACTTGTAAGGTTGTAGCTGGCAAACATTTTCATAAATATTAGCATAGTTGGATGTAATGGGGTTATGGAATCATCTTTTTGTAAAATATCTTTGATTTTGAAGTTTGGAAGAGTATCAAAAGTAATGAAATCTATAACTATGCCTATTTGATTTTTATGATTAAATGAAACTAAAACAAAATCTCCTATTTCAATGTTAATTGAATCTGGAACTGAATAGGTATAAAAATCCCTTAAGTTCAGTGGCAGTAAAACGGAAATGTATTTTAGAGAATCTGTCATTTAAGAATCTGTCTTTTTTGTAATTTATTTGAAAAGGTAAAAATTTGAATATAAAAAATATTAATATTGTTTTATCATAAAAGAAAGATAATTATTTTAAATATTTTTAAATAACAAAAAATGAAGTAAGTTGCTAATATGGAAAAATCTATAAATAATAATGTTTATGAAAAAATCGATTCTTTACTAGCTAATGCTATTGATGAATTTATTAATTACCTAAAAAATGAAAAAAGATACTCTTTAAATACTGTTTATGCTTATAAATCTGATTTAGAAATGTTTTTGATGTTTTTAGCTGAAAATAACTTTGATTATAAATTTGGGATTTGGGATTTAAAAAAGCTGACTAGATTTGATTTTAGGGCTTTTTTAGCAAAAATGCATAGTGATAACATAACCAAAACTTCTATAGCTAGAAAAATATCTAGTATAAAAACATTCTTTAAGTTTGGTAAAAAATTTCAAAATTTAGAAAATGATGAATTATTATTAATAAAAATTAATAAAATTAATAAAACTTTGCCAAGACCTATAGGTGAGGTTGATTTATGGAATATATTAAAAGAAATTGAAAATACAAATAAAACTAAATGGATTATGCTAAGAAATAAAACTATGTTAATGGTTATATATGGGCTTGGGCTTAGGATTAGTGAGGCGATTGCTTTAAATATAGGGGATGTTAGTAGGTATTCTGATAATTACACAATTAAAATATTAGGAAAAGGGAAAAAACAAAGGATTCTTCCTGTAATACCTGAATTATCTGCAATTATAAAAATTTACTTGGATGTTATTCCAGTAAAAGTGGTTGATGAGGATCCTTTATTTTTTGCAGAAAAAAATTTAAAATTGAAAAAAAGAGTGTCTCCGAGGATTTTTCAACGATTAATAGAAAAAATTAGGTATCAACATAATTTAGCAGATACTGTTACTCCGCATGCTATTCGCCATTCTTTTGCTAGTCACTTATTAAAAAATGGTGGAAATATTAGAACGATTCAGTCTGCACTAGGACACTCATCTTTAAAAGCTACTCAAAAATATTTGCAAATTGATATGGAAAATATGAGAGAAGCTCAGAAAAAATTCCATCCTAGGGGTTAGTAATTTGT
>JBIIMR010000045.1:0-7839 GCA_044337895.1 Alphaproteobacteria bacterium | reverse complement strand
CCATTACCACCTACTTCCCTCATCTTCTAACAAAACTTATTATCTCTTACTCATTACAATTAATATACCAAACTACTCCCATCTTGTCAACTAATTTATTAACTTTTATTAATTTTTTATTTTTACTCAATAAAAGTAGCCAAATATTCTATATCTTTAAGTTCTAAATTTCCAGATAGATTTTTAAGCATCAAGTAAGCTTTTAATAGTTGATATCTTAAACCTATTAAACTAAGCTTTACATCTAATAGTTTATTGTTAGCTTCTAGCAAATCAGAATTTGTTTTAACCCCAACAGCAACCTCTTTTTGCACAGATGCTAAATATTCTTTTCTTGCTGCATAAGCCATTTCCAAGCTTTTCATTTTACTTTTACCAGTATAAATATCAAAATAATATTTATTAACTAATTTAGAAACCTCATTGATTTTAGAACTTAAAGAGTAATTAGTTCCATTTTTAACAGCCCCAAGCCTTTTAGCCTCAGAATAAGTTCCACCACCTGCAAATAAATTCATTTTCGCTTGAACCCCAACATAAGTATTTGTCAAACTAGAATCAGTTGTAGCTCCAGTTGCAGCATTAATACCAGTGCCAGAAGAAATTTGCCCACCAGCAACTAAACCAATATCAGGATAATAATCAGAATTAGCTATTTGAACATCCTTGTTAGCAAGATCCAGTTGCAATGTAGCAACAATTATTTCTAAATTTGCTTTTAAAGAAATATCCTTTATTTCATCAACAGATTGAGGCATTTCTATATCTGAAAATACAGATTTCATAACCTGAACATCATCTACATTTTCATTAATAATTTTAGCTAAAAAATCCTTTGCAACATCAAAATCATTTCTTGCAGAAACTTCCTGTGCAACACTTTCTTCATAATTTGCTTGTGTTTCTTGTAAATCAACTTTATTAGAGTTTCCAACTTTAAAATCAACTTCTACTGTTCTTAATCTTTCTTCAAAAAATTTTCTTTTCTCAGTGATAGCATCCAAAGAATCACGAGCAAACATTGTATCCAAATAAGCATTAACAACATTTAAAAGAATAGTATTTCTAGATAAATCTAATTTTGTTTTTGCTTGTGTTTGAATTATTTTACTTTTTCCAAATTGCCTAATAGCATCCATTTGTAATATGGGCTGATAAAGAACTAAAGCCAAAGATGTATCTTTGGAGTTATAAGAAAAGTCAGTTACATCCGTTTCTGTAGTGTTTTTACTTGGCATAAAGTTAGCAGATAAATCCAATCTAGGCAATAAATAAGACATTGCGATATTTTTTTGAGTATATGCTGCATTATAATCTTCAATTGATTTTTTATAATCATAATTTGATTCTATTGTTTTATTAACACTATCTATCAAACTAATTGCAAAAACAGATTTAACTGATATTAGAGATAATATAGATAAAAAACCTATACTATATACTTTATTTTTAAAATTCATTTTTCACTCTCCCTTTTTTTGATATTAAATTTTCTATTAAACTATAAACAACAGGAATAATAAACAGTGTCAATACAGTAGAAGATATCATTCCACCAACAATTCCAACCGCCAAAGGTGCATTCATATTAGAACCACTTCCTGTACTAAATGCTGTTGGTATCATTGTAATAATTACAGTCAAAGAGGTCATAAGTATAGGCCTAAGCCTAACAGGACAAGCTTGAATTAAAGCCCTTTCAATACTCATTCCTTGCTCCCTATTTTTATTAGTTAAGTCAATCAATAATATTGCATTTTTTGCAACAAGCCCAATTAATAAAACAAAACTAATCATAGAAAACATGTTTAAAGTTTTATCAAATAAAAATAAAAACAAAAGCCCACCATATATAGCAAAAGGCTCAGATATCATAATATATATAGGCTGCACAAATGAATTAAATTGGCTAGCAAGAACCATATAAAGCAACAATATAGATAAAAAGAAAACTAAGGTCACACTAGCAATAGTTTTTTTTAATTCTTTAACTTCACCCCTAAATTCTATAGAAAAATTACCTGTTAGTTTTTTCACTTCTTTCTGCAAAATATCACTAACAGTTCCAAGATCCATTTCTGTATTTCCACCAAATTCAGCACCATATTGCAAAGAAGTTCTAGTAATACTTAAAACAGTTAATTCTTGAACAAAAGAAACAACATTGTCTAACCTAACCATTCCCCCATTTTTAGTTGTAATATAAATTTTTTTAAAATCATCTTCACTCAAAATTTCAGAATCATTTGCCCTTACTTTAATATCATATCTATCATCATACACAGAATCATTAAAATTAAATTTTCCTACAGTTAAACCTCCTGTTGTTGCACTAATCGCATTTCCAACATCCAATGCACTTACACCAATTAAAGACATCTTTTCACGATCTAAATCAAAAATAACTTGAGGATAATCAACCCTAAGTTTTAATATAACATTTTTAAACATATCATTTTGTTTTAAATTTTTATCAAAAACAAAAACCGCATCTAATAATTCTTTAAAGTTAGTCGATTTTAAATAAAACTGTAATTTTTCCCCACCACTAGCTCCCGATTTTACAAATGTAGAGTATTCAATTCCAACAACAGTAGCGAGTTGTTCCCTAACTTTTTTCATCACCTCTTTATAAGAAACTTTTCTTTTTTCAATTGGTATCAAATACACATCTATATCCATTCTATTAACTGCTTGAGCATTTCTACCTATATTTACCTGCACGCCCCTAACTTCTTTATTTTTAGAAATTAAATTTTCTATTTCTTTAGCTTTATTAATATTAGCATGAATACTTGTTCCAAGAGGAGTTATAACAAGTATACTAAAATTACTTTCATCTCCCTCAGGTATAAAATCTTTACCTACTTTAGACATAAATAAAAACGAAGTAAAAAACAATCCGATAACAAGAATCATTACAGTGATTCTAGATCTTAAACAGAACTGCAATATATAAACATAATATTTTTCTATTTTTTTTAAAATAATTTCAAAGATGCTAAAAAAATTCTTTTTATTATGAGAAATAGTCATAAACCTAGAACAAAGCATAGGAGTTACTATAACAGACACAAAATAAGATGCAATCACACCAAAAGTTATAACAACCGCAAAAGATCGAAAGAATCTACCAACCATTCCTTCCATAAAAATCACAGGACCAAAAATACACACCAAAGATAAAGTTGCAGCAAGAACAGGGAATATAACCTCTTCGGTTCCCTCAATCGCTGCTTTAATTCTATTTTTACCATTTTCCATATTTCTATAAATATTTTCCAATACAACAATTGCATCATCAACCACAACCCCTATTAAAAGAAGTAAAGCAAGCATAGTTATAGAATTAAATGTATACCCCATAACATACATAAAAAAAACAGCAGCCAACAGTGAAACAGGTATAGCAATAGAAATAATAATAGTAGAAACAAAACTTCCTAAAAATATAAAAACAATAATAGCAGTAAGTAAGGTGCCTAAATAAAGATGTTCTTTCAATGCACCCACCAAAGCTTTAATATAATCTACATCGTTATATACTATTTGTAGTGTAGTTCCAGGTTCTAATGATGGTATAATCTCTTCATTGACTCTTTTATAAACTTCTTTTTCCACATCAAAAGCAGAAACGTCTGTCATTTTACTAATCCCAATTGCTATTGCAGGCTTACCATTATATGATGAATAACTTCTAAAATCATCCAAATCATCCACAATATTAGCAACATCTTTTAATCTAACATATGATTTTTTATCGGATTTAACAATTATATTTTCCAAATCTTTTATAGAATGTAATTCCAAATCAAGTTTTACAATTAACTCTCTAGAATCATTTACAAGATACCCCCCAGGTAATTGTAAGTGTTGTTTTTGAATAGCACTAATAACATCATTCGTTCCAATTCCTCTTTCAATCATCTTATCCATTTTAATTTCTATTTTGATAATTCTATCCCTCATACCAACCAAAGAAACTTCAGAAACACCATTAATATTTTCAAGCTTTTTTTTAATAATATTATCAGCATAAAGACTAAGTTGCAATAAGGTTCTATCACCACTTAAAGACAACCAAATAATAGGACTAGAAGAAACATCCCTTTTAATAATAATAGGAGGATCAGCATCCTCAGGTAAGTCATAAACAACTTCACCCACTTTAGCTTGAACTTCAGCAAATGCAACATCTATATTTTTTTCTAAATCAAAATTAATTGTAACTACAGAACGAGAAGGACGAGATGTAGAATATATAGTATCTATCCCAGATATTCCATTAACATTTCTCTCAATTACAGATGTAATATTTTTATCAACAATCTCCGCAGTAGTTCCATTTTGAATGGTAACAATAGAAATAGATGGTATATCTATTTTAGGAAGCCTATCAATGCTAATTCTAAAAAAACTCACAACACCAAACAATACAATAACAAAAGCAAACATGTAAGCAAATACATGGTTTTTTACAGAAGTAGAAGCTAAACTCATTTAGAATAATCCTTAAATTATTTTAATAACAATCTTTTAAAAAAGAATTTTAATTTAATCATTTATAATATTAACCTCAGCTCCATTGGTTAAAAAACCAGCACCCTCTGATACAATCAAATCACCTTCATTAACTCCTTTAATAATATGAATCATACCATTTTTAGATTGCCCAACATTTACTTTAATTTGCTGAACTTTATTAACAGTTCCATCAAAAACATAAACAACATGCCCAACATTCCTTAATACTACCGCAGAATTAGGAACAAGTATTGCATTTTCTATATTGTCTATAGTCACTTCAACCTTAACAGTTGCACCTACTTTTAAATTATAATCTTCCCCATTTTTAACTTCAATTAATGCCTCAACATTCCTAGTTTCATCATTAATAACAGGTTTTATTTCTTTTATTTTAGTTTCAAGCAATAAATCACTGCTAGTAAAAGAAACAATTGTCTTTAATCCAGATCTTAAAACAGGCAATAAATATTCTGGGAACGAAGAAACAATCATTAATTTAGAGTTATCAACTACATCAAAAACAACTTTATTATAATCAACAACACCTCCCACAGAATAATTTCTGCTTTGCACAATTCCTGCTATTGATGAAACAATTTTATACTTATCTTTTTTAATATTCAAATTCTCTAATATTGCTTTTGCACTTTCTAAATTTTCCGTTAAAACAGCAAGCTCTGTATCTGCATTATCAAACACAGATTGTGAAACATAACCATTTTCCAATAAAGTAGCATACCTATCAACAACAATTTTTTGATTTTTTAAACTTGCATTAATTTTATTTATTTCTGCTTCTTGTGATTTTATTTGGGCATCAATATCACTAGTATCAATTTCAGCTAAAACATCCCCTTTATTTACATAATCACCTTCTTCAACATTAATTGAATTAATTTTGCCAGGCATTTCAAAAGATAATGACACCCTATTCAGTGCATTCACTACCCCAATTGAGTTTTCAGAAATCCTAAATTCCATAGGTTTAATTTTATAAGTTTTAACCGCAATCTTATTTTTTACTTGTATAGATTTTTGCTCTGTTTCTTGATTAGATGTTTTTACTTCTAGCACATTATCAGAATCTTCACTTTCATTTTTTTTATTATTTTCAAAAGTATTAGATTCCAGATTATTAGATGTTTTATTGTTAGATGATGTATTTTCAGGGGTTAAAGTTTTTTGTAAAACAACTTTTTTACCACTAACTTTATTATAAACAACAGGACCCCTACCAAAAATATTTGAATCAATAATACCTTTAGCAATTAAGTATTTAACTGTCAGTAACACCATAAACAATAAAACAACAAATATCATAATAAATTGTTTAACAGAAAAATTTTTTTTAGCAAGCTTTCCTATATACATATACACCCTAACTTAAGTTAAATTACAAAATCAATTAAGAATTATTACAAAGAATAATCCATTTTACTTAAATAATCAATAATATTATTAGAAACACTTTCAACCTGAATAAAATCATCTGATTCAACCATAACCCTTATTAGATTTTCAGTTCCAGATTTTCTTACAAGTATTCTACAACTATTTTTTAAATCATTAGTTAATTTATCTATATATTTTTTTACTTCTAAATTTTCCAAAATATTACTATTTTTTACTTTAATATTTTTTAATATTTGAGGAAAAGACTTAAATAAATTAGCAACTTCACTTAATTTTTTACCTTTTTCCCCCATAATACTTAACACTTCCAAAGCACCAATTATACCATCACCAGTTGTATTATAATCCCTCAAAATCAAATGCCCCGAAGGTTCCCCACCCAAATTAAGATTAGATTTTCGCAACTCTTCAACTACATATCTATCACCAACTTGAGTTCTAATTAAAGTCAACCCAATTTCATTGATGTATTTTTCAAAAGCCATATTTGCCATAACAGTAGATACAATTTTATTGTCTTTAATCTTATTATCTTTTTTCCATTTTGTAGCAAGAAGTGCTAAAATAACATCCCCATCAACAATATCACCTTTTTCATCTATTAAAATAACCCTATCTGCATCCCCATCAAATGCAATCCCAACATCTGCCTTTGATTCAAGCAATTTTTTCCTTACACTTTCAATTGATGTAGAACCACAATTATCATTTATATTTATTCCATTAGGACTATTTCCGATTTCAATAATTTCTTTAGCCCCAAGCTCATAAAATATTACAGGAGCAACTTTATAAGCTGCTCCATTTGCACAATCCAGAACAATTTTCAAATTAGATAGCATAAAATTATTAGAAAAACAATTTTTAACAAATTCAATATATCTACCACTAGATTCCCTAAGCCTATAAGCTCTTCCAACCTTTTCACTAGCAACAAGCTCTGTATCCAAATCTTTATCTAACAAACTTTCTATAGCTTTTTCATCTTCATCAGATATTTTATAACCTAAGTTATCAAACAATTTTATACCATTATCTTTATAAAGATTATGTGATGCAGATATCATAATACCCATATCTGCCCTCATACTTCTTGTTAAAAAAGCAACCGCAGGAGTAGGCATAGGTCCCACCAAAATAACTTCTTTCCCCATAGATATTAATCCTGCAGTCAATGCATTTTCATATAAATACCCAGAAAGCCTAGTATCTTTACCTATTAAAATTCTATTTGTCCTATTCAATTTAGTAGAAATAATAATAGCCGCTGCCATACCTAATTTTAAAACCAACTCCGCAGTCATAGGATAAACATTAGATATTCCCCTAACTCCATCTGTCCCAAATATTTTCATACAAATTCCTCTCTTATTTTTTTATTTAAAGAATTTTTTACACTTTCTTATCTTTTTCTTCTTCATCTAACAAGGTGTCACTAAATACAGGAACAGAAGATAACTCCATATTTTCAAAGTCTTTTTGTTTTTTTTCCTCTTGCTCTTTTTTCAATTCTAAACTTTTATTTTTTCTAAATTCCTCCAAATCATTTCCCTTTAGAATCACACCTACTTCTTCCGCATTTAAAGTTTCAAAATCAAGCAATGCTTTAGTTAATATTTTTAATTCTTCAAATTTATCCTTTAGTATTTTTCTAGCACTTTCTTCCGCTTCAAATATTAATCTTTTTACTTCTGCATCAATCATAGCTGCAGTAGCTTCAGAAATATTCTTTTTTTGAGAAACAGAATGCCCTAAAAAAACTTCATTTTCACTAGATTCATATCTAACTCTCCCTAACAGATCAGAATAACCCCACTCAGTTACCATCTTCCTTGCCAAATTAGTTGCCATTTGAATATCACCACTTGCACCAGTAGAAACATACTCTTTCCCATAGAT
>JBIIMR010000044.1:0-8224 GCA_044337895.1 Alphaproteobacteria bacterium | reverse complement strand
ATTGCAGAAAGCCTTATTAAAAAAGGTTATAAAATATGTTTTTTATCTAGGGGATATAAAAAAAAATCAAAAGAAAAATTATTTTTTGTAATAAATACAGATTTAGATTATATAAACCCAATATTAAAGGAAAAATATAGTTACAAATACTCTAGTTATTTGGCAGGGGATGAGGCTTATATGCTATCTTTTGTTGCTCCTGTTTGTGTTTCATCTAATAGGGTTAAAGCTATACAAGAAATAGAAAAATATGATTTTGATATTGTTATTATGGATGATGGATTACAAAATTATAATATTATAAAAAATTATAGTATACTTGTTTTTGATTCTTTTATGGGAGTTTTAAATGGTAAAATCTTGCCAATGGGACCTTTAAGGGAAAAAATTAGCAATGGTGTTAAAAAAAGCAATTTGATTGTTATTAATGGGGATAAAAATGAAAAATTAGAAAAACAAATTTTTCAAAATAAAAAGAATTTAGATATAAAATTGTGCTATAATAAAATAGATATGGAAAATTATAATTTACATGGGATTATTAAATATAACAAAAATGGTTTTTTAGTGTTTTGTTCTATTGGGTATCCTGATAAATTTTATAATTTTTTAAAAATAAATGGTATAAATGTTAAAAAAACTGTTGAATATCCAGATCATTACTTTTATACAAAAAATGATTTAAAAAATTTAGAAGAAATGGCAGTTAAATATAACTTAAAATTAATGACAACGGAAAAAGATTCTGTAAAAATTGATGGAGATTTTTTACAAAATGTTATTGTAGTTAATTTAAAATTAAAAATTGATAATTTTGTTCTTGAACACATTATGGAAAATTATGAAAAATTTAAAAATTAAATTAAAAAAATACTTAAAAGATAAATCTGATTTTTTATTATATATAATTGCTAAAGTATTTTTTTTATTTTTTAAAAACTTTGTATCTTATAAAAATACTGTTAAAATAGCAGGCATTTTTGGAAAGTTGCTTGGAAAATTACCTATTGAAAGAAAGGATTATATTCTAAATAATATTAAAGATTGTTTTCCTGATTTGGATGAAAAAGCAGTTAAAAAAATATATGAAAAATCTTGTGAAAATTTTGTAAGAAATATTTTTGACTTTACTAAATTTGATTATATTAGAAAAAATTTTGTAAAATATATAACTATTAAAGATGAATTTGGTTTTTTAGATGAAAAAAAATTTCTTATATTTACTGCTCATTTTGGTAATTGGGAATTAATTGGTATGCCTTTTTTAAACTATAATAATTTGTATGGAATATATAAACCACCTAAAAACAAATATATGAATGCTTTTTTTAAAAAAATTAGAATGCAAGATTCTGGCAATAAATATAAAATGTTGGAGGGTAATGCTAAAAATTTGTTTTATATAAACTCTGTTTTTACTAAATATTTTAATGCTAAATTTGCTATGTTGATGGATCAAAAAATAAAAGAAGGTGAAAATTTATTGTTTTTTAATAAAAAAGCAAAAACAAGTACTTTTTTAGCTAAGATGGCAATAAAGCATAATATTCCACTTGTTCCAATGCGAGTTATTAGAAATTTGAATAATTATACCTTTATAATTGAAATAAGTAAAGAGCTTGATAAAAAAGATGAAAATGGTAATAAATTAAATTATTTAGAGTTAACTCAAAAAATGAATGATGTAATTGAAAAATGGGTTAAAGATGATCCTTATCAGTGGTTTTTTTTACATAAAAGGTGGGGATAATTAATCTGCCACTATAATTTCTTTTTTACCATCTTTTAGGTGGATAAAATATTTTTCTTTTTGTTTTAATGATTTTATGCTTGTGATTGGGGTGTTATTTTCGTTTGTTAGGATTGAGTATCCTTTTTGTAAAGTAGAATTTATATTATTGTTGTTGTTTAAACTGTTAAAATAATTGATGTTATCTAATTTTTTTTGAATTAAGTTATTTATGTTTAATGTTGACTTATTTTTAAAAAAACTTATTTGATTTAATTTATTGGTTAAATTTTGGGTTGGTGGGATTATTTTTTGTTGGTTTTTTTCTATTTTAATTTGATAGTGAAAGAGAATTTTTTGGATTGTGTTAAATATTCTTGTAGATAAATTTAATATATTGTTTTGATTTAATAAGATGTGATTTTTAAAATTTATTAATCTTTGGAGTTGGCTTTTTAAATTTTTGGAATAGAATAGAAGAATGTTATTTTGATTGATTCTAAGAGTTAATTTTAAACTATTTAATGAATTGTGGTAATCTTTTCTTGTGATTTTTGATAAATATTCTGCTGCTGATGTTGGGGTTGATGTTGAAAAATCTGCAACTAAATCGGTTAGTGTTTTATCTTTTGTATGACCGATTGCTGAGATTATTGGTATTTTGCTATTGAAAATTCCTTTTACTAATTTTTCACTGTTAAAAATGTTTAAATCTTCTGTGCTGCCTCCTCCTCTTGCTAATAAAATAGCATCTATTTTGTTGATAAAATTTAAGTTAAAATAGTGAATTGCAGTTAAAATGCTTTGAATGGAATCTAATCCTTGCATTTGTGAATTATAAAGAAAAATTTTTTTGGGAAATCTTTCTTCTAAACGGTTTATTATGTCATGGATTACCGCTCCTTGTTTAGCAGTTATTAATCCTATTGCATTGTGGGAATTTTTGATTTGTTTTTTATGGTCTTGTAAAAAATAACCTTCTTTTTGTAATTTTAAAAATAATTCGTTGTGGGATTTTTCTAATAAGCCTATGTCAATATATTCTGCACCATAAACTAAAATATTTATTTTAGATCCTTTAAAAATGGTTAATTTGCCTGTTATATTAAAGTTAGTTCCTTCCTTTAATGGGTGTTTAAATTTTATAATATGTTGCTTGATTGCAAAACAGCTAACTGTATGATTTTCATCTTTAATATCAAAAAAAATATTACCCTTTTGAATGGTTGTAATCTTAGAAACTTCACCTGTAACTTGGATTAAATAATATTGGGTTTCTAATCCGAATTTTATTTCACTAAAAAGATTAGTAACTGATGTAAATTTTTGCATAAAGTATTCAATTTAAAATTAAAAATGTTGTATAATTTTTTTAAGTAATTAATTATATAATGAATTTAATTATTTATGCTATTGTTTTATTTTAAATAGGTGGGAGATTAAATTTTGATTAACAAGTTGGAACTAAAAAAACATTTTCAAAAAATTAAAAATGTTACTTTAAGTCAGCATTTTAATATGGATGAAAATAGATTAAATTATTTAACTTTTAGGTGCGATGATTTATATTTAGATGCATCTAAAAATTTAATTAATAAAGAAACTATTGATATTTATACAAAAATCGCTAATGAAATTTCATTAAAAGATAAAATTAATAATATGTTTTTAGGTAAAAAAATTAATATAACTGAAAATAGGGCGGTTTTGCATACTGCATTGAGGGATAAGGATAAAAAAGCAGTTTTATTAGATGGGGTTGATTATCGTTTGGAAATAGAATCTGTTTATCAAAAAATGTTTACATTTGCGAATAAAGTTATAAATGGTGAAATAGTTGGGGTTACTAATAAAAAATTTAAATATGTTGTTAATGTTGGAATTGGTGGGTCTAATTTGGGGGTAATGATGCTTGATAATGCTTTATCTCATTATAATGTAAGTGGGATAAAAAACTTTTTTTTGTCTAATATTGATTCTGTAAATTTAGATTTTATTCTGCCTCAAATTAATTTAGAAGAAACAATATTTATTATTGCATCTAAAACATTTACTACGATTGAAACTATTGAAAATGCAAAATTATTAAAAAAGATTGTAGTAGAGAAATTGGGAGAAAGTGCAATTAATAAACATTTTGTTGCAATATCTACAAACTTAAAAGAAACAAGTAAATTTGGAATAAATGATTCCTATGTATTTGGATTTTGGGACTTTGTAGGTGGTAGGTATTCTATGTGGTCTGCAATATCTTTGTGTTTAATTCTTAGTATTGGGGTTGATAATTTTAAGGAATTTTTGCTTGGTGGTTCATTAATGGATGAGCATTTTAAAAATACTGATTTTGATAAAAATATTCCTTTTATGTTGGCAATAATAGGGGATTTTTATAGAAACTATTATGATTTTAGATCATATGCTATTTTACCATATAGTTATAACTTAAAATTTTTACCTAGTTATTTACAACAGGTTGATATGGAAAGTAATGGTAAATATGTTTCTATAGAAAATAAACAAGTTGATTGTTCTACTGGACCTGTTATTTTTGGGGAAATGGGAACTGACTCTCAGCATTCTTTTTTTCAGTTGTTACATCAAGGGACGGATATTATACCTTGTGATTTAATTGGTGTTTTAACTCCTATGAATGATAATTATTATAATCATCAAATTTTAATGGCAAATATGTTTGCTCAAAGTGAAGCTTTAATGAATGGAAAAACAATTGAAGTTGTTAAAGAAGAATTAAAAAATAAAAATTTTACTGAAGTAGAAATTGATAAAATTGCAGTTCATAAAGTTTTTTTAGGGAATAGACCAACTAATACTATAGTGTTGGAAAAATTAACTCCTAAAAGTTTAGGAATGCTTTGTTCTATGTATGAACATAAGGTTTTTGTGCAGGGTGTTCTTTGGAATATTAATTCCTATGATCAATGGGGAGTTGAGCTTGGTAAAGAATTAGCTAATAAAATTATGTTGGATTTTGAATCAGAAGGTTTTGTTAATAAACATGATTTATCTACTGCATCTTTAATTGAAATGTTTAAAAATAAGATTAAAAAATAATATGTGGATTTTAATTAATTTTGATTAAAATTTTACCAGAACACTTAATAAATCAAATTGCAGCGGGAGAAGTTGTTGAGAGACCTTCTTCGGTTGTAAAAGAGTTGATGGAAAACTCTATTGATGCGGGTGCTTTAAATGTTGATATTCATCTTTTAAATGGTGGTAAAAACTTAATTAGGGTGCTAGATGATGGCAGGGGGATGGATAGGGATGATTTATCTATGTGTGTTATGCGACATGCTACCTCTAAGGTTAATACAAATAATATTTATGAAATAGAAACTCTTGGATTTAGGGGAGAAGCGATTCCTTCTATTGCTTCGGTTGCTAAAATAAAAATTTTGAGTAAAAGTATTACTTCGCAGGGGGAAGCTTATGAATTATTTTTTGAAAATAAAGATATTAAAATTAAATTAGCTGTGTTTCCTAAAAATGGAACGATATTTGAAGTAAGGGATTTGTTTTATAATGTTCCTGTTAGATTAAAATTTTTAAGGGGAGATATTACTGAAAATAATTATTGTGTTGATGTTTTTAAAAGAATTGCAATGGCAAAATATAGGGTTAATTTTAGTTTTAAAAATACATATGAAACATCAAAAATAAGAGAAATTAAATATTTTAATTTACCAGAATTAACTGATTTTTTAAAATTAGAAAATAGGGTAAAAGAAATAATGGGGAGTGAGTTTATAAATAACTCTATATATATTAATAAAAGTAATGATTTTATGAATATTTATGGTTTTATTTCTGTTGCAACATTTAATTCATCGCAAAATAATAATCAATACTTTATTGTAAATGGTAGATATGTAAAAGATAAAACTTTATATAATTTAGTTAAGATTGCTTATAAAGATATTTTGGCAAATAATAGGTATCCTTATATTGTGTTATTTTTAGATTTAAAAAATACGGAAATTGATTTTAATGTTAATCCTGCTAAAACAGATGTTAGGTTTAAAGATATTGCAACGGTTAGATCTTTTGTTATTAGTTCTATAAAAAATGAATTATCTAGTTTAAGTAATCAAAAAACATATGTTAATTCTTTAGCTTTAAATAAGGTTAATAATTTTATAGAAACAAATACTAATTATAGTTTGGCAGAGGAAAGTGTTGAAGGCGGTTCTTTTTTTGTTAAAGATGTTAGTGTTAAATCATTGGAGCAAGCTAATTTAGGTAATAAAGAGAATTTATTTAATGAAAATTTAGATACATTTAAAACAAAATTTGGTAAGCCGAAAGCTCAGATTTTTAAAAATTTTATATTTACAGAAATAAATGATGATTTTTTTATTATTGATATGCATGCTGCCCATGAAAGAATTATGCATGAAAAAATTTTAGAACAATTTAATAAGCAAGAACTTAAAATTCAATATTTTTTACATCCTATTTTGATAGAGGTTACTAAAAATGAATTGGATGAGATTTGTGAATATTTACCAACATTTTTAAAAATGGGGTTAGAAATAGAAGTATTTGGTGAAAATGTTTTATTGGTTCGTGGATGTTATTCTTTTATAAAAATTAAAGATGTAAAGCAGTTAGTAGTTGATTTAATTAATGATTGTAAAGAGGTAGAATCTTTTGAAACTATGGATAAAAAAATTAATAAATTTGTAGGAACTATTGCTTGCCACTTAAGTTATAGGATGGGTGATGTTATGAATTTAATAGAAATGGAAAATTTTTTAGGATTAATTGAAAAAACTATGAATAATGCACAATGTAGCCATGGCAGACCCACTTATGTTAAATTAACAAAAAAAGATTTAGAAAAAATGTTTTTAAGAATATAACTTATAATTTATTATAGATAATTTAAACATTTTTTTAAGTATTTTCCATAGGATGATTTTTTGTATTTTTCAATGGATTTTGTAAATGTTTCTTTGGAAATGAATTCTTTTTTTAGAGCAATTTCTTCTAGGCATGCAATTTTTAATCCTTGATTTTTTTCTATAATATGGACAAAATTACTTGCTTCTAATAGTGATTCTTGGGTGCCTGAATCTAGCCAAGTGAAGCCTCTGCTGAGTTTTGTAATGGAAAGTTTATTTTCTTTAAGATAGATATTATTAAGATCTGTAATTTCAAGTTCGCCACGATGGGATGGTTTTAGAGTTTTAGCAAAATAGGATGCTTGATTATCATAAAAATAAAGTCCAATAACTGCAAAATTTGATTTTGGATTTTTAGGTTTTTCTTCAATTGAAATAACTTTATTATTGTTATCAAATTCTGCAATACCAAAATCCGACGGATTGTTAACTTCATAACCAAAAATATGTGCACCTGATAAATTCTCTTTAGATTTTTTTAGTGTTTCACTTAATTTATTACCATAAAGTAGATTGTCTCCCAATACTAAACAACAAGGTGAGTTATTTAAGAAATTTTCTGCTAAAATTAAACTTTCTGCTAATCCATTGGGTTTTTTTTGAACTTGATATGAGATATTTAATCCTAAAAGTGCTCCATCTGAGAGTAAATTTTTATATAAAGGAATAAATTCTTCGTTGGAAATGATTAAAATTTCTTTGATATTTGCTAACATTAAAATTGATAAAGGATAGTATATCATTGGTTTATCATAAACTGGAAGTAATTGTTTGGAGATTATATTAGTTAATGGATAAAGCCTTGTTCCTAATCCTCCTGCTAAAATTATACCTTTCATTTTTTTATAAGCCTTTTCTTAAATTTATACAGTGTTTTAAGGATTCTTCTGTAGATGGAAAATTAAAAGAAGGTTCAAGTAAAATTTTATGTTGTCTTTTTGCTTTTTGTGGAAAATCTGAAAGTAGGCAAGGGTAAATATTTTCGGTTATGTTATATAATTCAAGAATATATTTACCTACATCACAATAACTTAAAGGATTAGAGCTTAAGTTATAACTTCCGTAGGGATGATGTTTGGATAATAGTAAGAGTTTTATTACATTATATATATATAATGTATAGGTATAAGTTCTAATAAAACCTTTAGCTAAATATATTTTATTATTTTTATTATATGAATTAATAATTTTATTTATAAGAGAATTTGTAGCAGATATATCTACTCCAAAAACAGAAGATATTCTTAAAATATAAAATTTTTGAGCATTATTTTTGATAAAAATTTCTGCTAAAGCTTTTGATTGACCGTAAATATGAAGATTTTCTATTTCTTGTAGACTAGGATAAGAATTAGGGGAATATTTTTTATCCGATGATAAAAAAATAGTTTCTGTTGACATATGAAATAGTGGGATATTTTTTTTATTACAATTTTCTACTAAATATTGAACTGCTGTTGTATTGATTAAAAAAGTTTTATCCTGATTTTGTTCTGCTGCATCTACATTTGTAAAAGCAGCTAAATTTATTATGGCATCAAATTTTTGAGTTGCAAAAAAAGTATCTACT
>JBIIMR010000004.1:0-26206 GCA_044337895.1 Alphaproteobacteria bacterium | reverse complement strand
GTGGGGGGCCCAATTTTTTAAACAGATAATACCAAATAACAAATATGACTGGTTAGAGCAAAGATTGCTAGATGAAGAATATAATAATTTTATTTTACTGGCAGATAAAACAAATAAAAAGGCAAAAACAATCTTTGGGGTATATTCTTATGGAGTTACAACGGCTAGGGATGCTTGGGTATATAATTTTAGTAAAAAGAGTTTACAAAATAATATGGAAAAAACAATAGAGTTTTATAATATGGAAGTAAATAGATGGGAAGATATAATAAAAAGCGATGGATCAACTGATGTAGGAAATTTTGTAAAAAATGATAAAACTAAAATTAGTTGGGGTATGGGATTAAAAAATAGTATCAAAAAACATAAAAAATTAGAATTTAAAAAAGAAGATGTAATTTTAGGGATATACAGACCTTTTGTAAAAGAATATTTATATTTTAATAAAGATTGGAATGATGGACAATATCAATTAAATAAAATGTTCCCTAAAAATTTACTGAAGGGGGGGAAAGAAAATATTTTATTTGGGATAGTAAGCGAAAGAAAAGGGGTTAGTAGCTTTATAACTGATAAAACTGTTGATTTTGCCTGTGTAGAAAAAGCAAAATATTTTAGTTTGTATAGTTATGAGAAAGATGGTGGTTTATTTGGTGATGTGGGAGAAGAGGTAAAATATAAAAGGGTGGAAAATGTAACGGATTTTGCTTTAAAACATTTTAGGGAATATTTTAAAAATACAAAAATTACAACTAAACAAATTACTAAAGAAGAGATTTTTTATTATTGTTTTGGAATGTTGAATAATGAAAAATATTTAGCAAAATATAAAAATTATTTAAGTAAAGAAATGGGTAGGGTTCCTTTAGTGGAAAATGAAGAATTATTTTTTGAATTTGCTAGTTTAGGGAAAAAACTTGCTGATATAATTTTAAATTATGAAAATTATAAGCATAATAAAGATTTGATAGTTGAAATTGACGATGTTAAAGTTGATGAGCTTTTTAAAGTAAATAAAATGAAATTTTTAAATAAAGAAATAAAAGATACAATAATTTATAATGATTATATTAGGGTTAAAAATATTCCTAAAGAAGCATATAATTATATAATAAATGGTAAAAGTGGAATTAATTGGGTCATGGATAGATACTCTATAAAACAAGATAAAGATAGTGGAATTATTAATAACCCAAATCTATTTGCTAAAGAAAATTTAGATGATAAATATATTTTAAATTTGTTGCTTTCTGTAATATCTTTAAGTGTTGATGTGGTAAAAATTAAAGCAGAAATTGAAAATTTAGTGGATTTTTAAAATAATAATTATTTTTAGGGATTATTATTTTGAAAGTGTGTTATTTTATTAATATTAATGGTTGATTAATATTAAAATAATGTGTATTATTTTAAATGTTATTGATTTTTTTGGTTTGTGCAGTCGTGGTGGAATTGGTAGACACGTAAGATTTAGGTTCTTATGGTAATTTTTGCTGTGGGGGTTCGAGTCCCCCCGTCTGCACCATTTAAAAAATTTTAAGGTTTTTTAGGTTTTGTGTTGTTGTTTGTGTTAAAAATTAAAGGATAAAAAAATGATTATTGATTTGGTAAAAAAAGAAGATTTAACTGTTATATATTCTGCTACTTTGAATAATAATGAAATAGCTGTAATAAAAAAAAATAAAATGGAAAAATTAGCTAAAACTGCTAAAGTTCAAGGGTTTCGCCCTGGGAAAGTTCCTTTGGATATGGTTGAAAAAATGTATGGGGATTCTTTAAATAAAGAAATCTTAGAAGATGCGGTTGTAAATGCTATGGAAAAAATTAATAAAGATCATAAAATAGATTATGTTTCTAAGCCGCAAGTTGATATTAAAGAGTTTGAAGTTGACAAAAATTTAGTGATTCATTTGGAATATGAAATGTTGCCTGATTTATCTTTTATGGATTTTTCTACGATAAATCTTGAAAAACATAAGGTTTTAATTGAAGATGCGGATGTTAATGAAATCCTTAATAATTTAGCAGAAGGCCACGGAAAAAAAGAAGAAGTTCTTGATGAAAAGAAAAAAATTGAAAAAGGTGATATTGCTGTAATAGACTTTTTAGGAAAAGTTGATGGGGTTGCTTTTGAAGGGGGAAAAGGTGAATCTTATCCTTTGGAAATTGGTTCTAATAGTTTTATTCCTGGGTTTGAAGATCAATTAATTGGTGCTAAAATAAATGATATGGTGGAAGTTAAAGTTAAGTTCCCTGATGAGTATCATAGTGAAGATTTAAAAGGTAAAGATAGTATTTTTGAAGTTAAAGTTCATAAAATTCAAGTTAAAGTAAAGCATGAATTAAATGATGATTTAGCTAAAAAGCTTGGAATGGATAGTTTGGAAGCTTTGAAAACGAATATTACTTCTACATTAAGTGGGCAGTTTAATTTACTGGAAAATGAAACAATCAAAAAAGATTTAATTATTGAATTGGATAAAATTAAAGATTTTTCTGTTCCTAAAAATTTATTAAAACAAGAATTAGAAATTTTAGAAAATGAATATAAGCATTATTTAAAGCATATGGAAGAGCATAAAAAAGGAGCTCATGGCGACCATCATCATAGTGCTGAAAATGATCCTTATTTTGGAAAAACTGAAGAAGAAGTGAAAGATTATAATTTAAAATTAGCTGAAAAAAGAATTAGGCTTGGGATTATTTTACAATATGTTTCTAGAACAAATAATATTAAATTAAAAGATGCTGATTTGAATTTGGCAATTGAAAATGAAGCTAGAAAATATGGGGTTTCTCCTAGGGATGTTTTAAAACATTATGAAAATAATAAAAATGCAATGAATGCTTTAAAGGGTAGTGCTTTGGAAAATAAAATCTTGGATTTTATGGTTACTAAAGCAAAAATTAAAGAAAATGAAATTTCTATGAAAGCATATAAAGAAAAAAATAATATTAAATTTTAAATGTTATTTGACTTGCTATTTTAAATTTATAACACTATATTAAAGTTATAAGAGTTGTTTGTTGATTTTTAATAATATGTTTGCTGTTGGTTTGGGTGTTTTTTATAATATTAACTAAATGTTTTAGGAGTTCATTATGGGTTACTTGTTAAAGTTAAGCTTTTTGCTGTTGTTTGTGGTTAATGTTTTTGGAATTCAATCTGTAAAAGCGGAATTGACTGGAAAAGAAATAGTTGATAAATCTTATGATGCTTGGAGAGGTGCTAATTCATCTGAAGCGAGTATGACTATGAGGGTTGTTCGTCCTAATAGAACCGAGGAAATGTCTTTGAATTCTTGGTCTAAGGGTGATAATCTTTCTATGAGTAAATTTATTGCTCCTGCTAAATATAAAGGGCAAGGTGTTTTAGTTAATAACGATTCTATGTGGACTTATAGTTCGAAATCTAAAAGAAGTATGAAAATAGCTAACTCTTTGAAATCTCAATCTTGGATGGGGTCTGATTTGTCTTATGATGATGTTTCTAGATCTAAGGAAAGTGTAGACTTTTACGAATATAAATTAATAAAAACAGAAAGCAAGGGTGATAGAAAACATTATTATGTTGAAGCTGTTCCTTTAAAAGATGCTCCTGTTGTTTGGGGTAAAGAAGTTTGGGTGATTGATGATAGATTTTTACTTGTAAAACATGAATTTTATGATCAAGAAAATAAATTAGTTAGGGTTATGGAATGTTTAGAAGTTGCAAGCACTAAAAAGGGTCAACTTTATGCTAGACATATTAAAGTAACTAATATGGAAAAAGAAGGATATTATACTGAATTTATTAATAATTCATTGGAGTTTGATGTTAAAGTTTCTGATACATTTTTTAGCTTAACAAATTTAGAAAAACCTTAATAGAATAAATTATACATTAAAAAATAAATATTATTATTTTATAATAAAAAAATAAATATAACTTGGATTGAATTACTATGAAAAAAATATTATTTGATATAGCTTTTAGAAATGTTAGAAGAAGAAAGCTACAAACAACATTAATTTCTATTATGATTATTTTTACAACATTTGCTATATTTGCTATGGTTGGAATGCAAAGTGGTGCTTTTAAAATGTTAGAAGATGGTTATACAAAGATGTTTAATGGGGATATTCAAATTAGAAATATTGATTATACAGATGAAGATGCTTATAAAGTTTTAATATCTGATGTTGATGTAAAATCTGTAGAAAAAGAAATTAAAAACTATAAAAATACTGAAGTTAATTACACAAAAAGAAATATGGGGTTTGCTTTGGCTGAAGCAAAAAATAAAAATTATTCTTTTTTGCTTGTTGGAATTGATCCTGATACTGAAAAAAATGTTTCTCAGATTTCTCAAAGTATGGTTAAGGGTAATTTTTTAACTGCTCAAGATGTAAACAGTGTGATTATTGGGGAAGATTTAGCTGATTTTTTAAAAGTATCTATTGGTGATGAAATTGTTATGATGATGATGGATATTTATGATAGTTTTATTATAGAACCTTTTATTGTAACAGGTATCTTTAAAGTTGGAGATATGATGTTAGATAAAAATTATGCTTTTGTGAATAGAAATTTCTTTGTTAATAATTTAACATATGGTGATAATTTTACAAATATTACATTGAAGTTAAAAGATTCATCTTATAGAAAAGATTTATTAAATAATTTAAAAGATATATCTAATAAAGAAAATTTAACAACAAAAAATCAAAAAATAGAAATTTTGCCTTGGGATGAAGTTTTATTATTTTTAAAGCAAGTAATGAATTTTAACTTTATTATATCTAATGTGTATTATTTTGTGTTTATTTTGCTAGTTGCTTTTACTGTTTTGAACTCTATGGTTCTTTCTACAATTAAAAGAATGCCTGAATTTGGAATACTAAGTGCGGTTGGGCTTAATAATAGTCAATTTAAGTGGATATTAATTTATGAAAATCTTATTTTGTGTGGTCTTTCTGTTATTATTGGTTCTTTGCTTGGAATGGCTTTTGTTTATTATTTTAGTATTCACGGAGTTCCATTGCCTCCGCCGCCTGAGGATGCACCTTTAAAGTTTGGTTCGGGGGATTCAAGAAAGCTTTATCCTGATCCTACTAGTATTGATTTGATTTATGGTCCGATTGTGATTTTTATATCTTGCTTTTTCTCTATTATACCTTCTGTAATTAGGTTGAATAGAAGCAATCCAGTTCAATCTTTAACATCTATTTAAAATTGTAGAAAAATAAAAAGGAATAAAGGATTATGCTTACTAATATATTAATGGTTTTTAACTTAGCTGTAAAAAATGTTTTTTCTAATTGGGGTAAAAATAAAACAATTGTTACTATTTTGGCAGTTTCTTTAATTTTGATTCAGTTTTTGATATCACTTTCTGAGGGATTTGGATTGCAGGTTAAAACTTTTGCTCTTGATAGTTTAGTTGGTGATTTAAAAATTATTAATCCTAAATCTAGAGTTGATAGCTCTATAAAATTAAATTTTGTTATTGATGATTCTACTTTGGATAAAATATCTAAAATAGAAGGAGTTAGGGGAGTTACAACAAGAATTAATATTCCTTTGGTTATAAAATCTGAAAGGGAATTTAAAAATGTTGTGTTGGTTGGAATTAATACAGAAAGGGAAAAAGATATATCTTTTTTAGGAAAATCTTATAATCCTAATAATTTTAAAGAAGCATTTAAAGATAATGGGATTTTGATTGGTGCGGATTTATTAAAAAAGCTAAAAACAAAAAATCATTTTAAAGTTGTAGCTTCTGGGCAGGATGTAAATGAAAAATTAATAGAAAAAGCATTTTTTATTAATGATGTATTCACTACTAATATTCCTAATGTTTCTGAACTTTATATATTTTCTGATATAAAAGAAGTTGCTAAAACATTTGGATTTAAACAAAATGAAGTATCTGAAGTTTCTATTGCACTTGTTAATCAAAAATATATGGAAAGTGTAAAAGCGGAAATAAAGAAAATTCTGCCTGTAAATTCTGAAATTTTTGAGTGGGGCGAATTAATGAAGTTCTTAAAAGAATGGCTGGATATGATGTTTATTAATTTACTGGTTTTTTTCTCTATTGTGTTTTTAGCTGCAAGTTTTCCTTTATCTAATACTTTATTAATATCTGTTTTGGAAAGGGTTTATCAATTTGGAATTCTACAAGCTTTGGGGCTTAAAAAGCCTTATATTGCAATTTTAATACTTTTTGAAGCTATAATTATTTTAACAATTGGTTCTGTAATTGGACTTGTAATTGGAGTTCTTTTAACTATGGTTTTGAATCATGTTGGTATAGATGTTTCTGCTTTTTCTCAGGGACTTTCTGGGATTGGAATTTCTGATAATTTGTATCCTGTTTTGAATTTAATGACAACAATTAAAGTTACTTTATTGCTTTTTGTAATAGCAACCGTTATTAGTTTGTATCCTGCTATAAAAGCAAGTTTGTATTCACCAATAAAAGCATTATCCAAGAAATTAAATTAATACCAAAAGGAGTAATTGAAAATGTCAATGATTGAAGTAAAAAATGTTACTAAAAAATATGTTCAAGGTAAATTGGAAAATTTTGCATTAAAAGGTGTTTCTTTTAGTGTGAATTTGGGTGAATTTGCTGTTTTATCTGGTCCTTCTGGGTCTGGTAAGTCTACTGCTCTTAATATATTAGGGTCTCTTGATGCTGCAAGTAGTGGGAATGTTTTTATTGATGGGGAAGATATTACTGTAAAAAGTAGTTTTGAACTTTCTGAATTTAGATTACAAAAATTGGGTTTTATTTTTCAGTCTTATAATCTGTTTCCTGTTCTTAATGCGATAGAAAATGTTTGTATACCTTTGCAACTCAAAGGTTATAGCAAAAAAGATAGGGAAGAAATGGCAATGGAAGTTTTAGCTGATGTTGGACTTTCTGGTTTTGAAAAAAGAAAACCTATGGAGCTTTCTGGGGGGCAACAACAAAGAGTTGCTGTGGCAAGAGCTCTTGTTTCTAAGCCTAAACTTATACTAGGAGATGAACCTACTGCTAATTTGGATACAAAAAATGCTCAAGGATTAATTGAATTAATGAAAGATATGAAAAATAAATATAAAACAACTATTGTAGTTTCATCCCATGATGAAGATGTTATAAAACAAGCAGAAAAAAGTATACATTTAAGAGATGGCTTGGTTGTAAATTAAGAAATTAATAAGGGAATATTGCGGTGAAGATGAAAAAATTATTAATCTACTTTTTTGCTATAATATTTGATTGTGTTACATCCTATGAAGTTTTAGCAAAATTTGAATTTAATAACTATACAAATGGTATGTTAAGTACTCCTATGGATTTAAGCTTTTATGGGGTTGATTCAAACACTGTTGATGGTAGAGTAGATAATAGATTTGTTGCTGAATATATAAATAATGATTTTAAAATACAGTTTCATTTATTATCTAGTTTATCTAATAATTATGTAGATGAAAGTAAAGATATTCCTGTTAATCTTGTAATAAAAAATGATGATTTGTCTCTTTTTAGAATGTATTCTAATACAAAAATTGGTGATATGAATTTTATAAATAAAGTTGATAGGTTGAATTTTAGCTACTCTAAAGAAAATTATAAAATTATACTAGGTAGAGAGGGTTTAACTTTTAGTAGGGGTAGGGTTTTTCATGCCAATGATTTTTTTAACCCTCAAAATCCTGGCTTCTATGATGGTGATTATAAAATGGGTTCTGATTTGGCTTACTTTAATTATGGGTTTAATCAACATAATAGTGTAACATTTGTTTATGTTCCTAGAAGAAATGAAATAACAAAAGAACTGACTATGGAAGATTCTACTGCGGCGATTCAATATTCTTATAATAATGACTTTTTTGATTATAGTATTGTATTTGCTCAATATTTAAGGGATTATACAATAGCAACTGGTTCTTCTTTCGATTTCTTGTTTGGATCTGTAATGAGATTTGATACATCCTTTTGGAAATTAGAAGATTATGATAATAATGATATATATAATATTACGATGGTAGGAATTGAAAGACCTTTTTTAGTATATGATAAAACTTTAACATTTTTTGTTGAGTATTTTTATAATCAACTAGGATATGATGGAGATACTTCATCTGCGGATTATTTTAGTAAAATAAATAAATCATTAATAAAAAGAATTAATAATCAGGATACTTATTTAATGGGAAAAAATTATGGTGCCTTGGGATTAATATTTGAAATAAATCAACATACAAGTATAACATATACAAATACAATAAATTTATATGATTTAAGTTTATTTAACTCTTTTGGGGTATCTTATAGTGCAACTGATAAACTTAGTTTGTCAGTTACTGCTGCGGTTCCTATTGGAGGTAATGGGGATGAATTTGGAAAAATTTGCTACTATGGATCACCAGAATGTTTTGCTATGAGTAGTATTTTTATGTTCTCCTTTAATTATAGTATATGATAGTGTATAATTAAATAAAAAAAATTAAGGATGTTAAATTAATGACTTACTCTTATTTAGTTCCAATGGTAATTGAAAATACAGCAAGGGGAGAAAGAAGTTTTGATATTTTTTCTAGATTGCTTAAAGATAGAATAATATTTTTAAGTGGAGAAGTAGAAGATTCTATGGCGGCTTTAATATGTGCGCAAATGCTTTTTTTAGAAACAGAAGATTCTAAAAAAGATATATTTTTGTATATAAATTCTCCTGGGGGTTCTGTATCTTCTGGACTTGCTATATATGATACGATGAATTATGTTTCTTGCGATGTTTCTACAGTTTGTATAGGACAGGCGGCCTCTATGGGGTCTTTTTTACTTAGTTCTGGAGCTAAGGGAAAAAGAATGATTCTTCCTCATGCGAGGGTTATGTTGCATCAACCATCTGGTGGGGCAAGGGGGCAAGCAACAGATATTGAAATTCAAGCTAAAGAAATATTATATATTAAAAATATGTTGAATGAAATCTACTCTAAAAATACGGGTAAAACTAAAAAAGAAATTTCTGAACTCTTAGAAAGAGACTACTTTATGTCTGCTGAAAATGCTGTTACATTTGGAATAGTTGATAAAATTATTTCTAAAAGAATTTATAAATAAAAATTGAATTTATAAAAATTGGTATTTTTTTAATATTCAGATTGTAGTATTATATTTAGTAGTTTTTGATAAAAGAAAGAGTTAAGTATGAAAAAAAGTAAAATAAAAAATCAAGATGGTAATATAATTGTTTGTTCTTTTTGTGGTAAGAATCAAGAAGAAGTAGTTAACATGATATATGGTATAAATGGGAATATATGCTCTGATTGTGTTGTTGTATGCTCTCATTTGATGGATGATATTGGGGGAAATATTTCTGCTAAAAAACAAAAAGAAAATAAAAACACTAATAAAAATATGTTAGTAAATGATTTTAAATCTTTTACACCTAAGTATATATACGATAAATTGAGTGAATATGTAATAGGTAATGATAGTGCTAAAAAAAATTTAGCAGTTGCTGTTTATAATCACTATAAAAGAATTAATTCTAAAAATAAAAAAAATGCAAAATACTCTGATGTTGAAATAAGTAAGTCTAATGTGTTGATGCTAGGTGCTACGGGAACTGGAAAAACATTGATGGCAGAAACACTTGCAAAAATATTAAATGTTCCTTTTGCTATTGCAGATGCAACATCTTTAACTGAAGCTGGGTATGTTGGTGAAGATGTGGAAAATATTATTCTTAGATTATTAAGGTCTGCGGATTTTGATGTAGAAAAAGCTCAGCTTGGAATAATTTATATAGATGAAATTGATAAAATTACAAGAAAAGGTGAAAATGTATCTATTACTAGGGATGTTTCTGGTGAAGGAGTTCAACAAGCTTTATTGAAAATTTTAGAGGGGACTATTGCAAATATTCCCCCTCAAGGTGGAAGAAAACATCCGAATCAAGAGTATATTCAAATTGATACTACTAATATATTATTTATTTGCGGTGGTGCATTTTCTGGAATTGAAAAAATTATATATGATAGAATGTATAAATCTACAATAGGATTTGAAAGTAGTATAAATTTATATTCTGAAAAAAGAGATTCTTTATTAAAAAATATAGAAAGTGAAGATTTTTTTAAATTTGGGTTGATTCCTGAATTTGTTGGAAGGCTTCCTATTGTTGTGTCTTTAGATGAAATTAATGAAGATACAATATATAGAATCTTAAAAGAACCAAAAAATGCAATAATATTGCAATATATAAAATTGCTAGACATGGATGGTTTAGAGCTTGAATTTGCAGATGATTCATTAAAAGAAATCGCTAAAAAAGTTATAGGTAAAGGATTAGGAGCAAGGGGAATTAGATCTTATTTAGAAAAATTACTAAATGATGTGATGTTTAATTTTCCTTCTGATAAAAAAACTAATAAAATAGTAATAACAAAAGATTCTGTATTGAATGATAAAATTACTTAGTGTATGGGAATGAAATAGGTTGGTATGATTGTGATTTTTAGATAAAAAATATAAAAATAATAAATGGTGTGTAAAAAATGAATAAAAATGAAAAAATGTATGATGTTTTGCCTTTGCTTCCTCTTAGGGATATGGTTGTTTTTCCTGAAATGGTGGTGTCTTTATTAATTGGTAGAAGTAAAAGTTTAAGAGCTTTAGAAGAAGTAGATTCTAATGTTAATTTAATGGTTGCAGTGGCTCAGAAAAATGATGTTGAAATACCTCTTTTTGATGATATATATAGTGTTGGTACTTTAATTGAAGTTCTTCAAATTATTAAATTACACGATGGAACTGTAAAAATATTTGCTAAAGGTATAAAAAGAGTTCATGTTAATAAAATGATTGATAAAGAAGATCATAGCTTAGTAGAATTTAAAGATTTTGAACAAAATTTAGATTATAATGAAAAATCTTTATTAGAATTAAAAAATACAATGCTTGATATATTTAATCAATATGCGAATGTAACAAAAAAAATACCTCAAAATATTTTAACCTCTATGAAAAAAATAGAGAATATTGAAAATCTTGTGGATATTATATCTTCTCATATTGTGGTTAAAAATAATCAGAAACAAGAAATATTACAAAAAAAAGATCTGCTTGATAGAATAGCTTATATAAACTCCTTATTAGAAATAGAAATAGATATTGTTTCTATTGAAAAAAAAATTAGGAATAATGTTAAATTACAAATAGAAAAAAATCAAAAAGATTATTATTTAAATGAGCAAATTAAAGCTATTCAAAAAGAATTAAATAATGGTGAAGAAGCAAAAGATGAAATTAAAGAAATACAAGCAAAAATAAAAAAAATAAAACTATCAAAAGAGGCAAAAGATAAATTAGATATAGAAATAAAAAAATTATCTTCAATGAATCCAATATCTGCTGAGGCTTCTGTTGTGAGAAATTATATAGAATGGTTGATTTCTTTACCTTGGAAAACTGAAAAACATATCAATATAGATATAAAAAATTCTGAAAAAATTTTAAATTCTCAACACTATGGGCTTTATAAAGTTAAAGAAAGAATCTTGGAATACTTGGCAGTATTAAAAAAATCTAAATCCTTAAAATCTCCTATACTATGTTTGGTGGGACCTCCTGGGGTAGGTAAAACATCTTTAGCAAAATCTATAGCAGAAGCTGCTGGTAGAAGTTTTGTAAGAATCGCACTCGGTGGAGTGAGGGATGAAGCAGAAATTAGGGGACACAGAAGAACTTATATTGGTGCTATGCCTGGTAAAATTATTCAATATATGAAAAAATCTAAAGCTTCTAATCCTGTTATATTGCTTGATGAAATAGATAAGATGGGGTCTGATTTTAGGGGTGATCCTGCATCTGCACTATTAGAAGTATTAGATCACGAACAAAATAGTGAGTTTGTGGATCATTATATAGAAGTTGCTTATGATTTATCTAATGTTATGTTTATCACTACTGCTAACTCTTTAAATATTCAAGAAGCATTACTTGATAGGATGGAAATTATTGAATTATCTGGATATACAGAAGATGAAAAATTATCTATAGCAAAAAATCATTTGGTAGAAAGAAAAATGAAAGAGGCTAGTTTATCAAATACTGAGATTGAGATAACCGATGAAGCAATATTAAAAGTAATTAGAAATTATACAAGGGAATCAGGGGTTAGGGATTTAGATAGATTTCTTGCTAAAATAGCAAGAAAAGTGGTTAAAAAAATTATAGATGGTGAAACTAATTTGCTTGAAGTTAACGAATCTAATGTTGAAGAATATGCAGGAATATTAAAATATAGATATCAAGAAAAAGATGATGTTAATCAGATTGGAATGGTTACAGGGCTTGCTTGGACTAGGGTTGGAGGTGAAATATTAACTATTGAAGCTTTAAAAATTCCTGGAAAAGGGAATATTATTACAACGGGTAAATTAGGTGAGGTAATGCAAGAATCTATTAAAGCTGCTTTTTCTTTGGTAAAATCAATATCTGATTCTTATAAAATTGATATGTCTGAAATGGATAAAAAAGATATACATGTACATGTTCCTGAGGGAGCGACTCCAAAGGATGGTCCTTCTGCTGGGATTGCTATGGTTAGTGCTATATTTTCTGCAATATCTGAAAAACCTATTAGAAATGATGTTGCAATGACTGGTGAGGTAACGTTAAGGGGGAAAGTGTTGGCTATTGGAGGATTAAAAGAAAAGCTTTTAGCAGCATTAAGGGCAGGTATCAAAACTGTTATTATACCTAAAGATAATAAGAAAGATTTGGTTGAAGTAGATGCTAAAGTGATTGATAATTTAGAAATAATACCTGTTTCTGAGATTAGAGAAGTTTTAAAAATAGCTATAATAGAGGATAAAATATAAATTATTTAAAAAAATGTAATTATATGCTTGACTAATAGTTGGGTGTGTGATATATTTTTATTAAAGTTTGTTATGAAAAAATATTTAATTTTAATGGAGTTTGATATAATGAATAAAGAGAAAAGTTACAATAAGAGTGATATTATTGATGGTGTAGCAAAAGACACAGGAATGAAGAAAGCTGAGGTTGAAAAAGTTTTAGATTCGTTTAAAGGTTTTGTTGCTAATTCCTTAAAAGAAAAAGCTAAGGTGGTATTAATTGGTTTTATTACTTTTTATTCTACAGAAAGAGCTGCTTCTAAAGGTAGAAATCCTAAAACTGGAAAAGAAATAGATATTAAAGCTTCTACAATGGCTAAGGTTAAAGTTGGTCAGTGGTTGAAAAATTTTGTAAATAATGTAAAGTAATTATTTAGATTTAAAGATTGTATTATTGGGGCGGTTAGCTCAGTTGGTAGAGCTTCTCGTTTACACCGAGGGGGTCGGGAGTTCGAGTCTCTCACCGCCCACCATATTTTCTTTTATTTTTATTGGGTGTGTAGTTCAGTTGGTTAGAACGCTTGCCTGTCACGCAAGAGGTCGCGAGTTCGAGTCTCGTCACTCCCGCCATTTATTTTGGTTAAATTATGCTTTATTGTTTACATAATTTTTTATATATTAATAAAAGAGATGTATCTTTATGTATTCTGTTTTTGCATCTATACCAATATTATTTATAATATTTTTTATTATATTATTAAACAAGCCTAGCAAGATTATTATTCCAATATCTTTTTTAATTGCATTTTTTATATCTTTTTTCATCTGGAAAGTTCAATTAAATGATTTGATTGCCGCATCAGTGCTTGGGGTGATAAAATCTTTCAATATTATCATCATACTTTTTAGTTCAGTTCTATTTTTAAATTTAATTAAAAAAACTACATCATTGGAATCTATGAATGTATTTTTTGCAAGTATCTCTATGGATAGAAGAATTCAGTTTATTATAATTAATATGTTATTACAAGCATTTTTAGAGGGTATCTCTGGGTTTGGAGCATCTGGTATTATTGCTATACACTTATTGATTAGCATAGGTTTTAATCCTATTTTAGCTATAATTATGACTATATTTGTAACCCCTATACCTACAACATTTGGGGCAATAGGAATGCCTTTTAGTAGCATGATTATAACTTTAGGTAAGGATATAAATTTAGATTCTTTATTTATTCATAAAATTTTACAAAATATATCTATTATACATTTAATACTTGGAGTTTTTTTACCTATTATTGCAGTATTTATTATGATATTTATATTTGAAAAAAAACAACAAAATAAACTACAAAAATTGCTAGAAATACTTCCCTTAATTATTGTATCTCATATTATTTTTATGGGTGGATTTTATTTTTTTAGTAAAATAAACCATGAATTAACAAGTGTTTTTTCTGCTGCTGTTGCTTTATTTTTTGTAATTTTATTTGTTAAGTTTAAAATATTAACTCCTAAATCTATTTATAGATTTGAAGAAGATGAAAAAAATTATTTATTAGAATCCCAGGTATACAAAAATAAAAAAATTATGAATATTATGAGGGCTTTTATGCCTTATATATTAATAACTGTATTATTGTTAATAACTAGGTTAAATCTTTTTAATACTAAAACTTTATTACAAAAATTTGTGATAAAGTTTGATTACTTATTTAGTTTGTTATCTAATTTAGATTTTCATTATAATTTACCTATTGGATATAATTCTGGTATTTTTCCCTTTTCTTTGATAATTATTTTTGTTATTTTTTATTATAAAATCTCTAAAAATAATTGTAAGTTGGCTCTAAAAGAAACTATGGATAAAATGAAAGCATCTTTATTAATACTTTTTAATATATTTTCATTAATTGAGATAATGAGTGTTAGTAGATATAATTACATTGTCGGTGGTGGAGTAGCTAGTATGCTTGATGAAATATCTAAAATGATATCTTTAATATTAAAAGATATGTTTATTTTTGCTTCTCCATTTTTTGGATTTATTGGTACTTTAATGAGTGGTTCTTCTACTATGTCTAATATATTATTTTCTTCATTACAATATAATACGGCTATCGCATCTGGTATTGATCCTATAAAAATTATTACATTACAAAATATAGGTTCTACAATTGGGAATCTTTCTTCTATTAGTAATATAATTGTAATATGTGCAATATTTGGAATAAAAAATTATGAAAGTAAAATTTTAAGAATTACTTTAATTCCTGCTATCTTGTATATACTGGGCTCTTTGTTAATAGTAAAATTGATTACTTAAAATTAAAATTAAATGAATACAGTAATTTTATACCCAAATAGTGGTTTGTGAAATTTGTATCTTCTTCTTTAGTTCTTGCTATATAGCTGTTGAGTGTTTGTTCTGGATCTGGACCTTGTTGTGTTGTGTATATATATCTTCTGATTCTATAGCTATCATAAGTTATATTATAGATAAAAAATCCGTATAAATCTTTGTATATATTGTATCCTAGATTAAAAGAAATGTTATAAGTATAAAAAAAAGCATCGTTTCTATATTTTGTTTTTACATTTATTGTGTTTGGATCTCCTGCTTCATTTAGTGTTCCATCTGCTTTATCATAATCTATATAAATGTCTTGTCCTGTATAAATTTTTGGTTTATTTAAACTTGTTTGTAAAGCAAATTGGAAAATAAATTTTTCATACATAAAATTATTTATAAAGCTAAAATTAAAAAAAGATTGGTTATTTTTTTGAGAAATATTAACTATATCATATTCAACTGGATCTACGGTTTTTTCTTTTGCTGAAATTATTTTAGTATTTAAGCTATCTATATCTTTATTGCTGTAGCTTAATCCGAATCCTATTGACCAAAATTTATTTATTTGATATGAACTTTCTAATCCTATATCGTAAATGTTGCTAAAAATTCCTGATATGTAGGGGGAAATGCTAATTTTATAATCGTATAGATCTTTTTTCATATAAACAGAAGTATCATATTCTGCTTTTAGTGTATGTGTGTTAAAAAATATAAATGTAAATGTAATAGGGGTTAGGATGAATTTTTTTATTGCTTGATTTAGTGTATACATGTTTTTTATTCTTTTTGTAATTTATTAAAAAAAAAGTAAGTAAAATTATAAAAAATTACTTACTTTTATTATTGTAACTATTAAAAAAAATGTAAAGTTATTTTTTTAACTTTCCTACTTTTTTTAAATCTTTTAAGACTTCTTTTTTATGGGGAGATTGTTCTATCTGCAGACTAGCATCTGTTCCTGCCATTACTTTTCCGCCTGATTTTGTGTGAACTCCATCTTTCCAGCCTTTTGCATTTGTTGTATCATATATTATACCATCTATAGCAACATAAGATTTTTCACCATTTTTACCGTTATATTTTGATAATTCTTCCATTGTCATTTCTGGTAGAACCATTTCTTGGTTCATTTCTTGGTTCATTTCTTGGTTCATTTCTTTTGGGTTATTATCTTCTGCCATATTTGCCTCTTCTGCAAATACACTAAAGCCACTTAATAACACTAATGTTGATGCTAATACTAATATTTTTTTCATTTATAAAATACTCCTGTTGAATGTTAAAAAAATAATTATAATAATTATCAATAGAAAGATGTTCAATAATAATTATTTATTATAAACTTTAGTATAATGTATTAATAATTAATTATATATTAATATTTAATATATGTTAATTTAGATTCTGCTTCTTTAAGTGGAATATAAACTATGATTCTGCAAGATTTATAATCTAAAGTAATTGTGCTGTTTGGATGATATATCATTATTGGTTTTGAGTTTCTAATGCATTTATTATCTTTTAAAGATTTAAAAATATCTATACTAATAGAATTGATTGTGCTATCTTTTAATTTATAATCGGTTTTTTTATTTATAGATGAAATATCTACTTTATTTTTTTGCCTTTTATTAACAGTTTTATAAATCATTAAAGAAATTATACTTGATATTAGTAAAGTTAATATTATAATGATTATTATGATATATTTATTAATGTTTTTAGTATGTGTTAATTTTACTTTAGAAACTTGGTTTAATTCCGCATTGTTATAAACGTTTTTTTCTTCTTGATTGGGTTTTGGCATTTTAAAATGATCCTTGGTAATAAAAAATTTATTAAAATAATAGCAGAAAATATAGAAAATAAAAAGAGAATTGATTCATTTTTATCTGAAAAAATAGAACTTTTAACAAGAACAAAAATACAAGATTTAATTAAAAATCATAAAGTTTTTATTATAAATTCTAATAAAAAAGAGAATCTAGTATTAAGTAGTAATTTAATAGTTAAAAAAAATGATACTTTTTTAGTAAACTTAGAAGGTTGTGAAGGTAAAACGTGTGATGAAATAATTGTAGCAAAAGATATTCCTATTGAAATTTTATATGAAGATAATTTTTTGATTGTAATAAATAAACAACCATTTTTAACAGTTCATCCTGGGGCAGGAAACTATGATAATACTCTGGTTAATGCATTAATACATCACTTTGGAAAAGATAATTTATCTAATGTTAATGGAAATCTTCGCCCTGGGATAGTTCATAGATTAGATAAAGATACAAGTGGAGTAATGGTTATTGCTAAAAATGATATTACCCATGCTATGTTGGCCAAACAGTTTGAAAAACATTCTATAATTAGAAAATATAGGGCCTTGGTATTTGGTAATATTAAAATAAAATCTATGTATTTAGAAAATTATTTAATAAGATCTGAAAAAAATAGGTTGAGATATGAAGTTTCTAAAATGAATAAAGGTAAATTAGCAAAAACTAAAATAACATCGCTGATAAGCTATAAAAATCTTATTTCTTTACTAGAGTTTGAGCTTTTAACTGGTAGAACACATCAAATTAGAGTTCATTCATCTTATTTAAAAATGCCAATTTTAGGCGATAAAGTATATTATGATAATAATGTATGCAATAATATTATGGGTAAAATAGATAGCGATTCTATAAAAGAATCTATAAAAACAATTGATAGACAATTATTAAATGCATTTTATTTAGAGTTTATTCATCCTAATACAAATAAAAAACTAATATTCAATATAAAAGACTATCCTGATATGGTAAATTTCTATAAGATAGTTGGTTTTGATAATTTTATTTGATTTTTAAAAAATAAATAGTTATTATTATTTTATAAAAATGATTAAAGTTAATTTAATTTTTTAGATTAAATTAATTTTGATTTTAAATAAAAATAGTAGTGAATATGTTAAAATAAAGAGTGTAAAAAAAAATGAATTTAGTTTATAGGCTTTTTGTTCTGTGTGGTGTTATATTTTTGGTTGCTATGTATTTTTCTGATGAAATATCTGCAAAAAAATTACAAATGCAATATAGTTTTTTTATAGATGATTATAAAAAATATGCAAATAAAAAACTAGGGTTTGATTCTGTATTTTTGGATGAAGTTTTTAAAAATTCAAGTGGAATATATGGTTTATATAGAAAAGTAGAAACAAAAAGAAAAAACGATATTCTAAATGCTAATAATATTGATATATTATTAAATGCGGATATTGTAAAAAAAGGACAAGAATTTATTAAAAATCATATTGAAGAACTTCAAATGATTGAAAAAAAATACAAAGTAGATTCTTCTATTTTGGTGGCATTTTTAGGTTTGCAATCTTTATATTGTTCGTTAAATAAAGAAGAATTTAGTGATATAAATAATAATATTAATAGCTTTGATGAAATTTCTGTTCTTGGCACTTTAGCTTTAGGTGGCGAATATTCGGATGAATTTAAAAAAGAATTGGATGAATATATTGGATTATTAAAAAATAATAATGTTAATTTAGATCAATTGGGGGATGCTGAGGGTAGATTCTCTTGTTTGGGATTTTCTCCAGCTGAATATTCTAGATATGGAGTTGACGAAAATTTAGATGGAATTGTAGACTTAAATAAAAATTATATGGATATATTAGCAAGTGCTAGTAATTACTTGATTAAAATGGGATGGCAAGATTATAACTCTTGGGGATTTGTTGTTAGTTTACCGATGAATGTAGATGATGTTTCTGAAAACTTGCAGCTAATAAATTTCAAAAAAATAGGATTTAAACAATATAATGGTGATTCACTTCCTGATAGTAAAGATGTATATACACTAATAAATACTAACTTTAATGGAAGATTAGCTTTGCTTGTAAATTCAAACTTTTATAATCTAGTAGGAGATGGTAAAAGCCTTTCTTATACTGTATCTTTAGCTTTTTTATCTAAAGAATTAAATGACTTTATAAAATACTATAAAGCACTTAATTATAGTAAAAAAATTGATGAAAAAGATAAAAGAATAAATACTGTTGAGCCTGTAAAAGAAGAATTATATAGAAATTATTATAAAAAAAGAAAAATAAATGATGCTAAATAAAATGAATTTATTGTTTTTATTGGATGTAAATAGTAGTAGAAGATAAGTATAATAAATATTAATTTGAGGATTTTAAATTTTTTTATATTTTTTGTTTGATTAAAAAATATAATTATTGTATATTATTTTAAATATCTTATTTGAAATAAATAGTAAGGGTAAAAAAAGAGGGGATAGTGTAAAAAAATGTTGAAAATATTTAGTTCTTTTGTTGTGATGTCTTTGTTGACCAGTTCTTATTTGGCAGCGGGGACTTCTTTTAAACCGATTGTTGCTTTAAGTGATGGGGCAGCTACTGAGCAAGTTGCTAATCCTACTTTTAAAATTGGAACAATGTATAGTGTAAAAGGGGTTAAGTATACTCCTTTTGTTTGGAATGATTATGATTCTATAGGAAATGCATCTTGGTATGGTAATGAATTCCATGGAAGATTAACTGCTAATGGGGAAATATTTGATAAAAATCAGATTACTGCCGCACATCCAACACTTCCTTTACCTTCTATAGTTGAAGTTACAAATTTAGATAATGGTAAAAAATTAATTATTAGGGTTAATGATAGAGGTCCTTTTGAAGGTAATAGAGAAATAGATGTTTCTGAAAAAGCAGCTGAAATGTTAGGATTTTTAGATAAAGGTGTTGCAAGGGTTAGGGTTGTTTTGTTAAAAGATATTAGCGATCAAGTTGCCTCATATGTTAAGAATGGAACTGAAGATAAAAAAAATAGTTCAAATGATTTAATGGCAAAAAATAATGTTTCTAATAAAAATAAATTGATAGACGACATTGATGATGAAGATGCTGATGAAGAATTGGTAAGCTCTTTATCTAACTCTTCTAATAATGCACCTGGATACTTAGCAGTTAATGGCAAAAAACCAGAGGAAAATGTTGATGGAAATCATTCTGATTCATTGGTAGATAAAAAAGATATTAAACCGATATCTTTACAAGAACCTACAACTGTTAGGAGTTATTTACCTAGGGGAATATTTGTTCAAGTTGGAGCCTATACTCAGGATAATAAACAAATTAACTCTGCAATGAAAGATCTTAGCACTATTGGGGTTGTAACTCTACAAAAAGTGGATATTAACGGACAAAGCTTATTAAGACTTAGGGTTGGTCCTTATAATTCAATAGAAGATGCAAATAAAGCAAAGCAAAATTTATTGAAAATAGGGTATACATCTTCTAGGGTTATTATTGAAGAATAAAATATATAATATTTTTATATATAAAATGTTTTTTGTGTCGTGCTATCTTTAATTAGTTAGCACGATTTTTTTTAATTTTTTTTTAATAGATTTTAAGCTATAATTTTAATTAAGTTTAATTAAGTTTAATTAAGTTTAATTAAATAAAAATATGAAAAATAAAACAGGGTGTGTGTTTGATGTTAAAATATGTATATCTTTTATTGTTAGTTGTTATTGTATATGGTAACATAGAAAAATTAAATGCTGATATAGCTCCGCTTGTAATGAAAAGTGATAGTTACATTATTGTTGATACAAAATCTAATGTAATATTACAATCTAAGAACCCTGATAAAAAAATTGTTCCTTCATCTATGAGTAAATTGATGACTATATATATTATTTTTGACTTTATAAAAAATAATAAAATTAAATTATCTGATAAAGTTAATGTATCTGAAAATGCTTTCAAAAAGGGTCACTACTCTACAGGTGGTTCGTCTATGTTTTTAAATAAAACAGATAATCCAACTGTTGAAGAATTAATTAAAGGAGTAATAGTTGCATCTGGAAATGATGCCTCAATTGCTATTGCTGAATATATATCTGGCACTGAAGAAGATTTTGTGAACTTAATGAATTCTTATGCAGAAAAAATTGGAATGAAAAACTCGCATTTTAATAACACAAATGGTTGGCCAGATAAAATACATTACTCTACGGTTAAAGATTTAACAATATTAGGTAAAAGATTGAATGAAGATTTCCCTGAATATTACTACTTCTTTAAAGAAAAAGATATGACTTTTAATAAAATCAAACAAACAAATAGGAATAGACTGTTATTTGATGATAAATTAAATGTTGATGGCTTGAAAACTGGTCATACTGTAGAAGGTGGTTATAGTGTTGCCTTTAGTTCTGCTAATGAAAATTTAAGGTTGATAGGAGTTGTTTCTGGACTGCAAAAAGAATCGCAAAGAATTGAAGAATCAAAAAAATTAATAAGATGGGCTTATAATAATTTTACGACAAAACTACTATTTAAAAGAGGTGATGTAATCAAAACTATCCCTGTTTTTAATGGAAATATAAATAATTTGGATATTATTGCAGAAGAAGATATTTATATTATATTTCCTTCTAAATCTCAAATTTTTGATCCAAAAAATATAAATATTAAGATTAAATATTTAGATTCTTTAAATGCTCCAGTGAGTTACAATAAGGTTGTTGCTACTATTGTTGTTGAAAATAAAAATAATCCAGAGTATAATCAGTCTTTTGATTTTAAGGCAGGTATAAATATTGAAGAAGATAACTTCTTTTATTCTACTTTAAAACTTCCTTATCAATTAATAAGAAAAATTACTAAATAACATTGGAATATATTAAATATATGAAAAATTTTTTTTGCTTTGAAGGTGGGGAAGGAGTTGGTAAAACTTTACAAATAAACTTGTTAAGAGAAACTTTATTAAAAAATAAAATAAAGTGTATTGTAACAAGGGAACCTGGGGGGAGTTTTGTAGCTGAAAAAATTAGAAAAATATTTGTTGAAAATAAGGAAATTAATCCTTATACAATGCTATGTTTGATTTTAGCTGCAAGAAGTGAAAATATAGAAAAAACTATTAAAACTAATTTGGAACAAAATATAATTGTTATATGCGACAGATTTTTATTATCTACAATTGTTTATCAAGGTATTATTAACAATATAGAAATAGAAACTATTAAGCAATTGCATAATGTTATATCTAAAAATATTGAACCTTGTTTAACATTTATTTTTACTGCAGAACCTACAATTACAATACCAAGAATTCAAGCTAAAAAAGAATCTAATTATTTAGATAAGGTTTCCTTTGAAACTCATTTAAAAATAAACGATGCATATAAAAATTATAAAAATTATTATAACCATAATTCAATAATAATAAATGCGGAAGAAGATCCTTTTTCTGTATATAACAATATGATAATTGAGTTTAATAAATATATGAATATGCAAATTAAACCATTCACTAATAATGAATTTGATAAAATATTAAATGAAAAATGCTAAAAATAATAATAATATAGAAGTTCCATTGGAAACTTATCATCCTAGAATGTCTTTTGAGGTTTTGCATCATTCTGAAAATTATAAAAAAATATTATATCTTATTAATGAAAATAAACTTCATCATGCATTATTACTTTGTGGTAATAAAGGAGTAGGGAAAGCAACATTTGCATATAAAATAGCTGAAATGTTATTAGATAATACTGAAAAAAGTATTAAATTAATTAAAGCTTGTTCTCATCCTAATTTGTTAGTGATTGAACCTGACTTTGATGCGGTAAAAAATGAATATAAAAATGTAATCACAATAGATAAAATAAGAACTATTAATCTTTTTTTTAACCATACATCTTTTGATTATAAAAATAAAGTGATAATTATAGATTCAATTGATTTACTAAATACAAACTCTATAAATGCTATATTAAAAGCTTTAGAAGAACCCCCTAAAAATACATTTTTTTTAATAACATGTAATAATGTTCATAAATTACTTGATACCATTAAATCCAGATGTTTATTAATTAAATTTGACAATCTAAATAATGAAGTATTGGAAAAAATAATAAAAAATAATTTAAAGATTAATATAAGCAATATAGGCTTGAATTATTTAGAATATTTAGATGGAACTTTATCTAATTTAAATTGGATATTAAACAATAAAAATAAAAATATTATAAATGATATTGAAGATTTATTTATAAATAATAAAATAGATAATCTAATAGAATTAAAAAATAGATGGGGAAATATAGATGAATATAGTTTTTTTATAATTGTAAATATTATAAAAAAGAAATTATTATCTTTATATAAAAATAATAATAATTTTAAAATTTTTGCAATTATTGATTATATTACATCTATAGAAAATAAAATATTTACTATAAATTTAGATGTTTATTCAATTTTATTAATAATTTGTTTATCTATTTATGATACTCTAATTTTAGAATAAGATATTTTTTAATATAAAGTTTGAATAGTATTCTTATATATAATTAATAATTTTAATGGGATAAAATAATGAGCATGTTTGTAAATTTGTTTAAATTTATTTTTGTTAGAAGTAAAAGGTACAAAATTTCTATAGCTAAAATAGAAAAAGATACTTTTATGAATAAAAACTATTTGTTGAGACCTAATAGGAAACATATAAATTATGTTCTACATATAAGACTTAAAATAGATGATGTTGGTGACTTTAGATTTAGCATGAATGCTAATCCTACTGTTGATGGTTACTTAAATATTATGCCTACAAGTATAAATATTAGATATTATTTTTTAATGGTATTTTTTAATAATCTTTCCTTAAATCCTGATTTTAATGCATGGTTGAAAAAGCAATATGACTCTTATTTAAAAGGTAAATTTAAATCTGAAATATATTTTGATTCATACAGATTTTACATATCTAAAAGAACTGCTATGGAAATTGCTGATCCTGAGCTTTTGTATACAAGGATTATGGATGAAGAGGATCTTGCTATAATGAAAGAAAAGCAAGAATTAGAGGATGTAAAATATAAATATATGCCTGATGAATTAAAAGCAAAAATAAAGCAAATGGAAAAAGATGAAAGAGCAAGAAAAGAAAAGAAAATACAGTCTCTTATTAATCAAAATAAGATAGCTAAAGGCGAAAAAATTGCTGAAAATGAATTAGAAGCAAAATTGGCAGAAGAATCTATTTCTACTCTTGATGATGAAGCAATTCAAAAATTAAAATTAATAGAAAAAATGAATGGAAACTTAAGCGATGATTCTAAAGATTTTGAAAAAAAGAAACTGAAAAAAGAAAAATTAGAATCAAATGAATCTATTGACTGGGTAAAGCTTTCTTTGTTTGTTGGTTCTCTAGTGGTATTTATTATTTTGGTGTTATTCCTTTTAAGAGTTTTTGGTATTTTTGATATTTTAGGTATATTTTAAAAATAAGTTGTGCTATCATAAATATGATTTTTAAATAATTGTTATTTGTATTAGGGTAGTATTTTAAAATAGTGAAAAAAAATTTTTGTTATATAACAACTCCTATATATTATGTAAATGATAAGCCTCATTTGGGTCATGCTTATACATCTATTGCTGCGGATGTTATTTCTAGATTCTATAAGTTAGATAATTATAGTGTTAAATTTTTAACTGGAACAGATGAACATGGTCAAAAAGTAGAAAAAGCTGCTAAAAATAACAATATGTTGCCAAATGATTTTGTTGACTTGATATCTAATAACTTTGTAAAACTTTCTGAATCTCTTTATTTAACTAATGATGATTTTATTAGAACAACTGAGGCAAGACACAAAAATGCTGTTGAAAATGTTTGGCAAAAATTAGAAGCAAAAGGGTTGATATATCTTAAAAAATATAAAGGTTATTACTCTTTAAGGGATGAATGTTATTATAAAGAAAGTGAATTAATAAAAAATTCTAATGGTGAATTTGTTACATCTAGTGGCGAATTAGTTACTGAGGTAGAGGAAGAAAATTACTTTTTTAAATTATCTTATTTTAATGATAAATTAATAGAATTTTATAAAGATAATCCTGATTTTATTCTGCCTAAAAGTAGATATAATGAAGTTGTATCTTTTTTAGAAATGGGAATTGAAGATATATCTATATCTAGAACAAATTTTTCGTGGGGGATAAAAGTTCCTAATGATGAAAAGCATGTAATTTATGTTTGGATTGATGCTTTGACTAATTATTTAACTGCTATAAATTATCCTAATATGGAGCAAGAAGATTTAGATTTTTTAAAAAATTCTATTATGATTATTGGTAAAGATATATTAAGATTCCATGCTGTTTATTTTATTGCTATCTTAATGGCAATTGATTTGCCTATGCCTGCTAAAATGTTTGCCCATGGTTGGTGGACGATTAACGGGGAAAAAATGTCTAAATCTGTTGGTAATGTTGTAAATCCTTTTGATTTAGTTGATAAATATGGGTTAGATAATGTTCGTTTCTTTTTGTTTAGGGAAATATCTTTTGGAAGAGATGGCGACTTTAATGAAAGTTCATTAATCAATAAAATTAATAGTGAGCTTAATAATGAATATGGTAATCTTGTAAATAGATCTATGTCTATGCTTTATTCAAGATACAAAAAAATACCAAATATAGAATTTGATTGTAATGATGATTTAATTTTAGAAAGTGATAAGCTTTTAGACACTTGTAGATTGCATATTTATAATCTTGATCTTTATAATTATATTGAATCTATTTGGCAAATGGTTAGAAAAGCTAATTCTTATATGGAAAATATGGCACCTTGGAAAATTTTTAAAGAAAATGAAACAGATGCGATTTTGATTTTAATTAATGTTTTAGAAGTTGTAAAAAGAGTTTCTATTTTGTTGCTTCCTGTTATGCCAAATGTTTGCAATAAAATTCTTGATATGCTTAATGTTGCTGTAAAAAAAAGAAATTTTGATAACTATCTTTATCCGTTTCCTAAAAATCATGAAATATTAGAGCCTAAGCCGTTATTTACTAAATTTGAAAAATTAAATATTGATTAACTTTTGTTATTGATTTTTTTTGTTTATTTTATATAATAAAAGTATAGATAAAATAAAGGAGATAAAAGAGTTGA
>JBIIMR010000043.1:0-8558 GCA_044337895.1 Alphaproteobacteria bacterium | reverse complement strand
ACAATAGGTACAACTTCTATTGGAAGTGAATATTTTAATGTTATAAATTTTCAGACTGTGGATTTAACAAAAAGTAACGTAGGTAGTAATCATATAGATGTTACTACTACTGTTTTGACAAGTTTAACTTATATTATGAATCCTAAAGATAGTATTAATTTTGCTGGTGGTAGTTTGGGTGCTTATTCTGTAAATGAGGGTTTTGAAGTAATTAGAACTGGGGCTACAGATCATGTTATTGGTACTAATACAATAGGATTTACTGTTACTAAAGATGAAAAAGGTAATAGTTTTAGTGATGAAGTGATTTTTGGTTTTGAGGGCACTTATGAAAGTTATTTACAAGATAGGGAAGAGATGTTAAATGAAAAAGGTGAGTTTGATGTTGAGCTTGGTGTTTCTGATGATGAATTAACCATGGATTATTTGGTTGATGGAGAAATAGATACTGGAATGGGTGTTGATGATATTTATTTGAACTTTGAAATAGATAGTAATATTTTATTTAAAGTAGAGGGAAATGACCTAATTTTAATTGATCAAGAAAATGGAGTTGAAACTGTTTTTGAAAATTCTGTAAATGATAATATTTTTGATAATGAAGGTAATTTAATAGCTTCTAATGGTGAGCTGTTGAATTCGCAGTATCAAGAAAATAATATTGGAAATACAAATGGTGATAGTTCTTATAACATGATATTTAATGATTTTACTACATCTGATTATTATTCTTATTACTATGGTAGTGAATATAATGATATAACCTCTGGTGAAACTTCATTAATAACAGAAAATACGGTTGAAAATGTAGAAGAAGAAAAAGATGATGAAAAAATTAATATGCAAGATATTATGAATTATTTAGAAAATAATGATAATAGTATTGATGATTTGCTTTCTAATATGCAAGATATTTTAGAAAATACAGAGGTTGATATAAATGTTTCTTTTGATTTTATTAATGAAAAATTTGAAGAAGATAATTCTTATATTTTCCATACTACAAATAAAGAAGAAGAAAAAGATTCCAATAAACAAATGCATGTTGAAATTATGAAAAATTTTAGTAATATGAGTGGTGGGCAGTCTTATTAAAGTATTATTAATAATTATCATTATATATTTGTTTTATGTATTGGGAATCTAAAAATTAGTATAATTATAATTAATTTTTACTATATGAATATAGAGGAATTGTGAAATTGAGAAATGTTGTTAGAAGAAGTTATTTAGCTAAAGTTAATCCTATTACTATTAATTTTGACAAAGTGAAAATGGAGATTAAAAGGAAGATAGAATTAATTAAAAGTTATAGATCTAAAAATGGAAATGTTAAATTTAGATTAAAAAATTCTAATTATGAAACTTTAAGTAGCAATAAAAATGGTGGGGGAGATTCTAAGCCTTATTATTCTTTTTTTGAAGAACAAGAAAAATTAAATAAAAATAAATATAGGGAAGACTTAAAAGAGAAAAATTATGATGAAGAACTTTTATCTCAAAAAGAATCAGAATATTTTGAGGATGAATCAGAAGATGACTATGAAGAAAGGGTGAAAAATTATTATAAAAATAAAAAGGTATCATCTTTAAGTAAATATAAAAATGATAAAGATGATTCAGATGGTGATGTGGAAATTTATGGAAATAAATTTAGGAGAAAAATATCTGATAAAATTTTAAATAAGTATAATAGAAAAAAAGAATTATATAATGATGATTTGGACGAATATTCAGAGCAGAATGATGATGATGATGATTTAGAAAATGAAGATAGAATTGTTAGAAAAAAATCTAATAATAAAACGGTTAAAAATCAAAGGATTAGGTATTTAGAAGAAGATGAAGATTTTTTAGACAATAGGGGAGATGAAATTGATAGATATAAATACTCTCCTGCTATTATAAATATTAAAAATATTTACCCAGTGAGAGGTGGATGTGGTGAAAAAAATAAATATGGTGAAGAAAATATTGTTAGAAAATCAAGAGTTAAACTCAATAAATTTGAAGAAGATACAGAATTTGATGAGGCAGATATCCCAAGGTCGAATAGATTCAAAAATAAATATCAAAATGAAGATAGAGGAATTGAAAAATTTGAATCTAGAAATTTTGAAAAAAAGAGAAATGGAGAAGATTCAGAGAGGGAATCAACAAGAAGAAGAGATAGGGAAAATTATTATAGGCAAGAATTATCCGAAGAAGATGATGAATTATTTGAGACTAAAAGACAATCCAAAAACTGTGGAAAAACCATTGTATCAATCAATGTTGCCTCAAAAAACGGAGTATCTGTTGAATTTGACAAAAAAAATAGAAGAAGATACGAAGAATCAGAAGTATAAATCTTGGGAGATAGATGACTGCTTAGATTGTGTGCAGAATGTTAAAGATAATTTACTGAATATTCAAAATATATTAAAAGATAAATTTGAATTTATTAAGTTTAAAACTGTTGTAGATGAAAAAAAAATAGATGATATTGGGATAAAGGTAGATAAAATTTATGAAAAATTAAATTCATCTGCTTATAAAGATCTTGAATCTTTTAATGGTGAACTGAAAAATATTTTATTTATGTTTTTTGATAAATATTCTTTTTCTTTATTTAAGTTAAATGAAATTTTAGAATCTTTAAATTCATATAAAATTGAATATAAATCGTTGATAGAATTTTTAATACACAATATAAGGTATTTTTATTTTTCTTTGCAAATAGTAGAAATTTTACAAATTTTAATTAAAGATAAAATAGATAATAAAAATGTTTTATTAGATATAGATAAATATAAAGAATTTAGCGATTCTCTTGGTGTTGAAATATGGGATTTTTTTAATATTTTAATAGATTCTGATAATTTGATTGTTAATAAAATGATTTATAATTCTCAAAATTTGGAAATGTTATTGGGTAATATATACATGGGTGCTTTAGATTCTGGAAATATTATAGCTAATATTAATGTAGAATTTGGTTTTTCTTTTTTTGAGAATAAAGAAGAATCTATATATAATGAAATAAATACTTTATGTAAAAAGATTGAAGATGAATTGATATTGTTTAAAAATTTATTGAAAAATAGATTAGTGGTTGATGAAAAATTAGAATTTGATTATAATGGTGGTGAGACTAATGGTGATTTTGTTGTTTCTGATTCGGATTTGGATTCTAGAATAGCTGTTTTGAAAAATGAAATAAATAAAAAAATAAATGAAATAAAAAATGATAAACAAAAAGTAAGTGATTCCGCTGAATTTGTTCTTGGGTTGTTAAAAAAATAAGATAATAAAAAAAATATGTAAATAAATTAAAATAATTAATGACTAATGGGGACTTTTTAATTGGCTAGTTTTTTCAATAAACTTTATGGTTTAATATCTAAAATTAATAAAAATAATATAAAAATAAAAGAAGATTTAGAAAAAAAATCTCAAGATTCTTTTGTAGTGGAAGAAAATGATTCTGCGATATCTCAACTATCTGAGGATTCTATCTTAGAGATTAAAAAAAAGAATAGTCAATATTTGAAAATTTCCTTTGAAAAGATTCTTGATATATTAAATAAAAAAATTAGTCAAAATGCTCTTTATGATTCTGTTACACAAATGGAGATAATTGATACTTCATTTATACAAAAAGCGGCTAAAAATGCAGGGATATTGACAGAAATTAGAAAAATTAATATTAGTGATGTTAAAGTTGGACCAGCTATTTTGTTGATGAATATGGCAAAATCAGTTGTTTATATAGATGAAAATAAACTTTATAATCCAGAAATTCAAATAGAAGAAGATTTTAATCCTAGTTTATTGGTGGAAGAATATACAGGATATGCTATGTTTTTTTATGAAGAAGATTTGAATATTACATCTTTTTTAAAAAAGAATAACTTTTTATTTAGTGGGGTGAAAAATTTTAAGCATTATTTTATAGAGATATTAATTTTATGTTTTTTTATAAATATTTTTGGAATAGTGTATCCTTTTTATAGTATGAATGTTTATGATAGAATTGTTCCTAATTATGCAATAGATTCTTTAATTGTTTTATCTGTTGGGGTGATGTTACTGTATCTGTTTGATTTTGTATTTAAAATTGTTAGATCTTATATTATTGATTATATATCTTTTAATGTGGGTAAAGAAGTTGATGAGCTTTTGCTTTATAAACTTACTAAATCTAAATCACCTGGGGCAAATTTACCAGATGGGGTTAAACAAAATCTATTTAAAGAGCTTGCTGTTGTAAGGGAATTTTATTTTGTAAGGTTTATTCCTGCACTTATTGATATGCCTTTTTTAATTCTTTTTATTTTGGTATTGCTTTTGATATCTCCTCTTGTTGCAATTGTTCCTATTATTGCTTCTGTTTTAGTTTTTGTTGTGAGTATTTTGTTGCAGGTTCCTTTGCAGCAATCTAATTCATCTTTAATTAAAGAAGAGCAAAATAGAAGTTCTTTTTTAAGTGAGCATGTTAACTCTATTGAGATGTTAAAATTATTTAATGCAACGGGTTATAAAATAGGAGTATGGAGAAGGATTTTAGATAAAACATATAGAAGTAATTTTAATTATAATTTATGGGTGAGTGTTTCTGGAAATTTTTCTGCTTTTGTTATGAATATTGTGTTTGTAATTGTTATGATTGTTGGGGTGGTAGAAATAATTGATGGAAATATGACAACTGGTGCTTTAATTGCAGCTTCTAATTTAGCTTCAAAAATTATGGCTCCTGTGATTGGATTTGCTAACTTAATTGTGAGGTATAGATCTGTAAACTTTACTTTATTTAATTTACAAAAAATTATTAATTTACCTATGGAAGATGAAATGAAAACGGGATTAAGTCAAAAAGGTCCGTTAAAGGGTGAAATAGAATTTAAGGATGTAACCTTTTTTTATCCATCGATGAAAAGTAATATTTTATATAAATGTTCGTTTGCTATTAAAAAAAATGAAAAAATAGGAATTATTGGGAAAACTGGTGCGGGTAAAAGCACTATAATGCGATTAATACTTGGAATGGATTTTCCTAATTCTGGGAATGTTTTATTTGATAAAATAGATTCTAATTATATAAATGTAAATGAAATTAGGGCAAATATTGGTTATTTACCTCAAAAATCAAATTTCTTTGCAGGAACTTTGAGGGACAATATTTTGATGGGTAAAAAAGTAAATGAAGAGGATTACATTAATGCTTGTGAGAAATCTGGGGTTAAACTAATCACTGAAAATGCTATGATGGGGGATGATATGTTGATTGCAGAACAAGGAAGAAATATTTCTGGAGGGCAACAACAAATTATAGGGCTTGCAAGGGCTTTAATTGGTGATCCTCCTATTATTGTAATGGATGAGCCTACGAATGGAATGGATTCTAAATTAGAGGCTTTTTTTATGGAAAATGTAAAAAAAATCGTAGCTAATAAAACATTTATTTTAATAACACATAAAGCATCACAACTTGTGTTGGTGGATAGGGTGATTCTTTTGGATAAAGGTAAAATAGTGATTGATGATTCTAAAAATAAAGTTTCTGAATTGTTAAAAAATAAATAAATAAAATAAAGAGATAAAAAATATGAATGTTTCTAAATTAAATTATCAGGTGTTTGCTTTTCCTATTGTTCTTTTTCTTGTGCTATTTTTGGTATGGGCGAGTATTATGGAAATTGGTGAATTTGTAAGGGCTTTTGGTAAGGTGGTTCCATCTGGGCAGGTAAAAAGAATTCAGCATTTAGAGGGTGGTATTATATCTGAAATTTTAGTAAAAGAAGGGCAAATTGTTAGAAAAGGTGATACTATTTATAGGGTAAGGAATGAAGCGGCGATCTCTAATTTGGGTGAGTTGCAAGTTGATTTATACTCAAAAATGTCTGTGGAGGCAAGGCTTAAAGCAGAAATATCTGGTATGGATAATATTCAGTTTCCTGTGGAAGTTACACAAAAATATCCTAAAATTATTGATAATGAATTGAAGCTTTTTTCTCAAAGAAAAAATAATTTTAAAAATACCTTAGATGTTGTTCTTCAACAATTAGAGCAAAAAAGGTTGTCTTTAAAAGAAAGTAGGGCAAGGGAAAAAAATTTATCATTGCAAATGCAATTTCAACAACAACAGGTTGAGATGTTAACTCAACTAGTTAAAAGTGGGGCGGGGTCTGAAAAAGAATTAATAGATTCTAAAATTAGATCGCAAGATACTTTGACTCAACTTGAAGATGTTCAAAATAGGATGAATACTATTGAAAAAGAAGTGGCAGAAGTTGAGGCAAGGGTTGAGGAAACGAAAACAAGATACTCTGTTGATTTACAAACCGAATTATCTGTAACATTACTTGAAATAGAAAAATTAAAAGAGCAGATTAATGCAAGTTTGGATAGGGTTACAAGGACCGATGTTTTGTCTCCTGTGGATGGATTAATAAAATCTTTAGCTGTTTCTACTATCGGTGGGGTGATAGGATCTGGAGATGTGATTGCTGAAATTATTCCTACGAATGATACATTGGTTATTGAATCAAGGGTAAGGCCAGAAGATAGGGGTAGGTTATTTCCTGGTATGCCTGCAAATTTAAAAATTACTGCATATGATTCTAGTATACATGGTGGTATTATTGGGACAATTAAAGATATTAGTGCGGATACATTTATTGATGAGGGGACGAGATCTCCTTATTATTTGGTTAGGATAGAAGCTAATACTCAAAATGGTTTTGGTGGTAATAAACCTATATACCCTGGTATGATTGCCGAAGTTAATATTGTTGCAGGTAAAAGAACTGTTCTTGTTTATTTATTAAAGCCTATTTTAAAAGTTATAGATAATGCACTTATAGAGCCTTAAAAATACTTGCTATAAAAAAATTTTTATTGTATTTGTTATTCTTTTTATTCTTATTCTTATTCTTTATTTATAGTTGTTAAAATGTTGAATAATTTTTTTTTGGAGTAGGGTAGGGTGACTGTTGTTAAGTTTTTAGATTAAAAGTAGTTTGTTTAAGAATGTGATTCTAAGAATGTGATTCTAAGAATGTGATTCTAAGAATGTGATTCTAAGAATGTGATTCTAAGAATGTGATTCTAAGAATGTGATTCTAATGAATTGGTTTTAAAAATGTGGTTTTGGTTTTTTTAAATTGGTTAACTTTTGTATCCAAAAATTAAATCTAGGGCATTTTAAACGAATTTCTTCTATTCCTATGTTTTTTGTAACTGTAGTGCCGTGTAAAGTTTTGTGATACTTTCTGTAAATTTTTTCTATTCTTTTAGATGGGGCGGTTAAAATACTATCGTTTATTTCCTCTGGCGGTTTTGATTGGATATTTTCTTCAAAATCTAAAATACAATTTTGGATTTCTTTTTCGTTATTATGGAAAGTGGAGCAAAGCTTTTTTAGATTGCTAAAAAGTAAACTTTCAAATTCGTATTTTTGAATGTAGGGGATTATTTTATTTTTATCATTTTTGATAATGTAGTTGTTGTGTATCCTGTTTATTAAATCGTCTATGCTTTCATTTTCTAATTTGCCTTGAAATCCATAAAAATCATATAAAGAAGTAACATAATCATTGGAATAGGTTAAAAATTTTAAAATTTGGCATACACGTGGAATTGTTACATTACCTCCTAAAATAATAGGGTTTGAAAGTTCTATGTTAAATTTTTTTAAATAGGGTTGTAATACTGATTTAACAAAGCTTCCTTCTGTTTGTCCTTCGACTGAAATTCCTAATTTAATTATCATAGGGGTGTTCCTCCTAGGATATTCATTTTCCATAAATCGGATAGGGAATAGTGTTCTAGTAGCTCTTGGTAATTTTTTTTATTAAATGTAAATAAAGAGCTGTATCCTGTTTCTTTGTTGATGTTAAAAACATGAAAAATTTCAATTTTATCATTATTTATTAATAGTGGGCTTTGGGTTGCTACTATGATTTCTTTGTCTTTTGAATAGTAATTAATTAAATCGGATAGAATATTGATTCCGTAGGGGTGAAGACCTATCTCTGGTTCTTCTAAAAGTAATAAACTTGGTTTTTGATTTTTTGGAAGTGAAAGAAGGGTAACTAAACTAAAAAATCTAATACTTCCATCGGAGGCAGATTTTAGAGAAGCGTTGTGTTTAGAAAAACTTAATTTATATTTTAATTTTAAAAAATGGGTGTTTTGTATTGATTGGAAATCAAATCCATTAAAAACAGGAATTATTTGACTAATTGCATTTTCTATATTTTGAAAAGCTTGCTTGTTGGTAAATTGTAAATTATATAAAATTTGACCTAAATTGCTAAAATCTTGCTTTAACTTAAGGTTTGTATTTTTAGATTTTTTGTTATCTAAAGTTTTAATTATGCTGCTTCTTTTTAAAAAAAGATTGTTATGATAAAAACTAAAAATTAAAATATTGCTTAAATATTTATGGATTAATTTAATATATGAATTTTTTTTATTTGATTTAAAAATTTGAAATTCATTGATAGTAATTCCTGATGTTTGATTAATTAAATTGTTATTTAAAAATATTTTTTCTTCCTCTATAACTATTTCTT
>JBIIMR010000042.1:0-8717 GCA_044337895.1 Alphaproteobacteria bacterium | reverse complement strand
AACACCATGTCCTTCTTTTTTCCAGCAGTGAAAACGGTGCCTACCAACATCAATATAACCCTTACATTTTACAGTTTGCTTAGGATCTATAACCCCCTTATCAAGTGCAATCAAAGACATAATAGGCTTTATTGTAGAACCAGGTGGATACATAGACAAAGCACTTTTATTAGAAAGAGGTTTGTATTCATTTCCAAGTAATTTATTCCATTCACTTTGCTCTATTCCATCTACAAATAAATTTGCATCAAAACTCGGAGTAGAAACAAGTGAAAGTATATCTCCATTTTTTACATCAACAACTATACAAGAACCACTAAAACCTTCTAATAAAGAAAAGATATAATTCTGTAATTTATAATCAATAGTCAAAGATACATCATATCCTGCAATAGGAGTTTGTCTATCAAGCTCTTTTATAACCTTACCATATGCATTTACTTCATATTTTAAAAATCCAACTTCACCCCTAAGAGTGCTATCTAAACTAAATTCTAACCCAATTTTACCAGTTGCCCAGTTAGATATATTTTTAGTTTTATTTAAATCATTTGTAATTCCAACATACCCAAGTATATGAGAAAAAACATATTTATAAGGATAGTATCTTTTATATATCGGTCTTATAAAAATACCAGATATTTTATAAGATAAAGTTTCCAATACAGCAACTTGCTTTTCTGTTAAATTAGTTTTCACTAATATCGGTGTATAAGGAGTATATTTTTTATAATCTTTAGATATTCTTAATTTTTCCTCAACAGATAGGTTTATAATTTCATCAAAGGATGAAAGAAAAACATTAATATCAGTATTTATTTGTGATTTTATGAATAACAGTTCCCAAGTTAAAACATGGGATGCAATTTTCGTAAAGAATCTATCATATATTACCCCTCTTTTAGGAATAATAGGAACAAGACTTGTTCTATTTTTATCTGCTAATTTTTTAAAATATAAACTTTCACGAATCTGTAAATAGAATAAACGAATTATAATTACAAAGAATATAAATAACTTTATTAACCCAATAATAAAAACTCTTTTTGTAAATACTACATTATTATCCATTTTAAGCTAAAATCACTTTATAAATTAATAAAAAAATTGGCATAATTCCTATAAAAAGAGTTGTATATTTTATTATAAAATCAAAAGAGTTTATAAAGTTAAAACCCAAAGAAATATTTAATACATTAATTATAATAAACATAATAAATGTATTTATGATAAATAAAATAAATACAGAAATTATATTATTATTAATTTTAAATGTATTTTCTTGATATCTAATTAAAAGCATATTTATCAACATAAATAACGAGCTAAATCCAACAATTAACCCAGATATACTATCTATAAACAATCCAATAAAAAATAAGAAAACAATATTCATATAAGGCTTTTTCACAAGCAAAGAGCAATAAATAATTACATATGATGCAAAAAACATCCATTCTTTAGCAGAATCAGTTATTAAAAAATTTTGTATTAGAACAAATAAAATAACAATTATCATAGGCAAACTTTTTATTAGTAAAATATTCATCTAATTTTAATTCCTATTTTTGATATTAATTTTATCGTTTATTTTTTTATTTTCTGAATTTAGTAATTTTAAATTTTTATTTATAATAACATTTACATAAAAAATTTTATTTATATCAACAACAGGAATTGCAACAAAAGAATCATCTTTTTTTACAAGTTTTGCAATTGGAATATTCCGAGGAAATATTCCATCAAAACCAGATGTAAATAAATATTCACCATCTATCGGAGTAGAGTATTCATTATATGGAGCAAATTTCAAATCTTCATCTTCTTCATTTGAAATAACCACTCCATTTTCATTTGTTTTTTCTGTGAATGCAGGGATTCTGCTTTTAGGATCCGTAATTAACATTACAACAGAATTATTTTCCTCAACTTTTATAATTTGCCCAACCACCCCTTCAGAGGACAAAACTGCCATATTATCAATTATACCATCTTCTTTCCCAACATTAATAGAGATATATTTATTGTTAAAAAAGTTAGCACTATGGATTACATTAGCAATTATTGTATCTCCTATGTTAAAAACAGAAATTCTATCTTTTTGATTTACAAACTGAGTATATGTTTCTTTTTCTTGCTTGTATTTTAATAGTTGATTTTCAAGAAATTCTATTTTTTCCCTTAGAGTTAAGTTTTCTTTTTTTACATCTTTAATATAGCTTTTATTTTTTATAGATTCGTAAAAAACATTCTTAAAAGATTCCCTACCAACTTCACCCACATTAACAACTATATTAGATAAATAATATGCAAGAGTTTTATTAAAGGAATCACTTATAATTGATGTAATAAAAATAAACAAAGATATTACAAAAAACAATAACCAAAAAGGAAAATTCAAATTTAACATTTTTTTCATGATTAAAAAGTTTCTCTATCCTTGTTGTTTGTTGTATTATTTTTATTAGTTTTTTTATTCTAAAATATTTAATAATACATCAAATTATTTTTAAAAATATTTATATTCTCAAGAGCTATTCCAGTCCCAATAACAACACTTTCAAGAGGCCTAGGAGCCATAATTACAGGAACTTTTGTTGCATTAGAAACAGCTTTATCTAAATGTTTTAATAAAGACCCACCACCAGTTATTACAATACCTTTTTCAACAATATCAGAAACAAGTTCAGGAGGAGTGCTAGCAAGAACTTTTTTGCATAAATCAAGTATTTGAGAAACACAAGAAGATAAAGCAACCTGAACATCCGCTTGAGTAAGTTCAATTTCTTTAGGAAGCCCAGTTGCAAAATCTATTCCTTTAATTACAACATTAAGTTCAGGGTTACCATCATTCATAATCAATGCACAACCAATAGTTTCTTTAATTTTTTGAGCAGTAGAGATTCCTATTTGAATGTGATGCTTAGACTTTACATACTCAACAATAGATGCATCCATTTTATCACCCCCAATTCTAGCGGATTCAGAACACACAACCCCACCAAGTGATAAAACAGCAACCTCAGTAGTTCCACCGCCTATATCAACAACCATAGAACCAACAGGATCCATAATAGGCAAATTAGCACCAAGTGCAGCAGCAACAGGTTCTTCTATTAAATAAACTTTAGAGCCACCAGCATTATAAGCAGAATCTTGTATCGCTCTTCTTTCAACAGGGGTAGACCCAGAAGGCACACAAATAACAATTAAAGATTTTTTCATGTAAGGATGCTTTGTTACTTTTTTTATAAAATGAGATATCATTTGTTCTGCAATTTCAAAATCAGCAATAACACCATCCATCATAGGTCGTGCTGCACAAATATTATCAGCTGTTTTACCAAGCATTAATTTAGCTTCATGCCCAACAGCAATCACTTTTTTAACATTTTTTATAGTTTGAGTAGCAACAACAGAAGGTTCATTTAAAACAATTCCCCTCCCTTTAATATATATCAAGGTATTAGCAGTACCAAGATCTATTGCCATATCACAAGAAAAAAAATTCATTATTGTATCATAAAAGGACATAAAATTCTACCCACAAGCAATTCATTGACTATTTTTTTTATCAATCAAATTTTAAAAATTAAAACTTTTAAAATCATCTTAAACTTTATTTATTCATTTCAAAGTAATTTTATATAAAATAAAATCCTAGAAAGATACCAACATTATAATTAATTTACTAATTATTGTAAATATCTAAAATTGAAAATTAGAATAATTTATTTACATCAATTGTTTCATTAAAATCTATTTCAATAAATTTTTTCATTTTTTTTTGCATAGGATTTATTTTATTTTTCAACCAAGTTTTTTGTCTTTTTGCATATTGAATAGTCAGTGTTGTTATTTTTTCTATTGCATTTTCTTTATTTATTTTATTTTCTATTAATAATTTTATTTCTAAAAGCCCAATTATTTTTTTTAAAATATACTCATTAAAAAAGTTGCTATTAATAATATTTTTTACTTCATTTTCCACATTATTTTCTAGCATATATTGTATTCTGCATTTAATATTTTTTATTAAAGAATCCTTTTCATGATTTAACATAATCAATTTAGTATTTTTTAAATCTATAAGTGGAGGATTATTTTGTTTTTGCCAAAATGATAAAGGTTTATTTGTTGCTAGATACACCTCATATGCTCTACATAGTCTTTGTTTGTCTACAAATTTATTCCCTATTTCAATATCAACTTCTTTTACCATTTCCCTAAATTGTTCGTTTCCCATATCTTCATAAATTTTTTGCACTTGTAATCGTATTGCTTCCCCAACCTCGGGTATAGCAGAAACACCATTCAGTAGTGCAGATAAGTATAAAAAAGTTCCCCCAACAATAATCAAATTTTTTTCTTTTTTAATAATATTTTCAATATCAGCTAAGTATTTACCTAAAGAGAAAGAATCAAATATAGAAATATAGTTAAACATAGCATTTTTTGCTTGTTTTTTTTCCTCTAAGGTAGGAGATGCAGAAAGTATAGGAGTTTCAATATATACTTGTTTACTATCACAATTAACTATTAAATATTCATCCCCTAGGGTTTTATATTTTTTTGCCAAATTAATTGCTAATTTTGTTTTACCAGTGGCAGTAGCTCCACAAACAATAATAATATTTTTTACCATTTAATTACCAAAAATTTTTGTTTTGAAAAAATAACCTATTTATATTATAATATAAACTTAAATTAATATATAAACTTAAATTAATATATGAATTTAATTTTTATTAATGATAAATTAGTAGTAGATTTACCTTCACAATACACAACTAATTTATTAATATTAATTTTTATATTAACAATAGAAAAATTTATCAATTTTTATTATACATAGGATATATTTATAATTTATGTTAAAGTTTAATGTAGCACTTTTTGAACCAGAAATACCACAAAATGCAGGAACTATACTTCGTTTAGCAAGTTGCCTATCTTTTAATGTAGATATAATCATTCCATGCAAATTTATTTTAAATGATAAAAATTTTAAAAGAGCAGGAATGGATTACTTAAACGATGTTAGTTATACTTTACACGATAATTTTGAATCTTTTTTTAAAAAGTATTCTTTATTAAATCACAGAATTATCTTGGCAACAACAAAAGCTAGTAATTCATATACAAATTTTTCTTATCAAGAAAATGATATAATTTTATTTGGGAGTGAAAGTAGAGGAGTTACAGATACTGTCGCAGATTCTATTAAAGATAAGATTAAAATAAACATGGCAGAAAATAAAAGATCGCTTAATTTAGCAGTTAGTTGCAGTATGATAGCAGGAGAAGCAATCCGTCAAATTAACCTCAAACAATGATTAATATTTTAACCGATATCACTAACATCCATATTTTCTGTTAAATTAAAAATATTCATTAAATTATTATAAATTTTTAAATATTCACTATTTTTTTCAGCAAGATTAAAAAGATATTTAACTTTTTTAATAATAAGTTGCAAGTATTTACCATGTAAAGAAAGATCAACATTTTTATAAAAGCTAAAACCACTTTGTTCAAGTCCAATAATATTTCCCATACCTCGCATTAAAAAGTCCTCTTCTGCTATAAAAAATCCATCATTAGATTTTTTAATTATAGAAAGTCTTTTTTTAGCATTTTCAGAAAGTTTGTTATCATAAAGTAAAAAACAAAAACTCTGAAGGTCACCCCTACCAACCCTTCCACGAAGCTGATGAAGTTGAGAAAGCCCAAATTGTTTAGCATCTTCAATTACAATTATATTACAATCAGGAATATCAATTCCCACTTCAATTACAACAGTAGCAATTAAAATTCCAGATCTTGCATTTTTAAATTTCTCCATAATATTATTTTTTTCCAAAGCTTTCATTTTGCCATGAACTAAAAATATTTCATCACTATTGATAAATTCTTTTAAAGTTTCAAACCTTGTTAGAACCGAGGTTAAATTAAGGGATTCAGAATCCTCCACCAAGGGGCAGACCCAAAATACTTTTTCTTTTTGTAAAATTTTTTGTTTTATAAAAGCTATAAAATCCAAAATTTTCCCCATAGATATTGTTTTAGTAATGATTTCTTTCCTATTTTTCGGCTTTTCTTTAATTTCAGTAATTTTAATATCACCATACATTGCCAAAGATAAAGTTCTAGGGATAGGAGTAGCACTAGCAATAATTAAGTGAGGTTTACTTCCCTTTTCAAGCAAATGAATTCGCTGCATTACCCCAAATCTATGCTGTTCATCTATTATTACAAGCCCTAAATTTTTAAAAAACACATCTTTTTGAAATAAAGAGTGGGTTCCAATAATAATATCTATTTCCCCATTTTTTAATAATTGAAGTAACAATTCCCTTTTCTTACCCTTATCTTTTCCAGATAAAAATCCAATTTTTACATTAAATTTTTCTGCTATATTTTTAAAGAATGTAAAGTGTTGCATTGCTAAAATTTCAGTAGGACACATTATCGCAACCTGAAAACAAGCTTCAACTGCAATTAAAGCAGAATAAAACATTACAACAGTTTTACCAGACCCAACATCCCCTTGCAACAATCTTATTTGTTGGTATTCATTTTTTAAGTCAAGCTCTATATCTAAAATAGCTTTCCTCTGATCATTAGTTAGCTCAAAGCCAATATTTTTGATTAACTGACTTGTTAAAATTTGATTGCCCAAAATTACATTTCCAATTTTTTTTTCTTTTTTTGAACGAACAGCAAATACAGCAAGTTGATAAGCAAACATCTCATCCAAAGCAATTCTTGTTCTATAATTTGAGTTTAATTCTAAATCTTTTTCATTTTCAGTATTATGTAGATGAATAATCGTTTTTTTAAAATTTTTAAAATTATATTCTTGTAAAAATTTTTCATCCCACCATTCATTAATTTCAACTTTTTCTAAAATTGCCAAACTTTCTTTCATCATTTTAACTAAGCTATCGTTATTTAAACCCTTAGTTAAAGGATACTGATTCACATTGATATATTTTTTATTTGCTAACATTGCAGGATTTATTTTTCTAGGATGATTAATCATATAATCATTATTATTTTTTTCTAAAACACCGCTCACTAAAAAGGGCTCTTTTTCTTTTAAATAAGATTTAATATAACTTTCTGCAAAATGAAAAAAATTAAGGTTGATAATATTATTTAAAGAATCAATTGCAACAATTTTCCCAAAATTTTTTTTAAATTTAGAACTAGTGAAATTAGAATCTATAATTTTTATTTTTACAATAATATTTTTTTTCACTAAATCAGAACTAACATTATCTACATATTCAATTTTATTTATTTTATATGGAAAATAAAGCAGTAAATCAATTATTTTATAAATATTCAGTGTATTTAATAATTTTTTATTACCTATAGAAACACAAGACAGTGTTTCTATATTTTTAAATAAAACATTAATAGATAAATTTTCCATTTTTTTATAAGATACTTTTCATTTGAATAAATAAAGTAATTAGTTTATATAAGTTAATTATAATTCTAAAATAATTAAAATACAAAATTTATAAGATTTTTAAGCAACCATGTCAAACCTTAATTTTTTTTCTTTTCCAAATATTTTCACAACCATAGAAGATTCTAAAAAACCGATTTTACTTTCTAACATTAATATAGATTCTGGAGTTTTATTTTTTTATTTTCTTTTTCAACAAAACAATAAAGATTTATTATTAGTGGTAAAAGATAACACCCAAGTAGACACAATTTATAATTTATTCAAAATTTTAAACAAAGATTTGCTTGTATTAAAGTTTAAAGATTTAGACAGCGAACCCTACAGTAAAACACTTTCTTCAAGGGATTTAGAAGCAAACAATATCAACACTTTAATCAAAAGTTTAACCTTAAAAGAAAAAAAAATTGTTATTACTTCAAGCTTAGGATACATTCAAAAAACATTACCGATTAATGAATTGCAAAACAATTTAGAATCACTTCATATAAACTTAAAATTAAAAGATGTATTACCAAGGGATGTTTTTATTAACAAATTAATACAATTAGGTTATGAAAAAAAACCTTTAGTTTTAAAAGTAGGCGATTTTGCACTAAGGGGAGACATCATTGATATTTTCCCAAATTATGAAAATCCAATTAGATTAAGCTTTTTTGACGATGAATTAGAGAACATTAAATTTTTTGATAAAGAAACCCAATTAAGCCTTAACAATGTAGAAACTTTCACAATTTATCGTGTAAAAAACATTATCCTAAATCAAAATCTTATCAATCGTTTTTTAGTCAACTATAAAGAAGTTTTAGGAACTCCAAAACACCACGACTACATTTACCATCAAGTTAAAGATTCTTTTTATCCAAGTGGAATAGAAAGCTTTTTACCTCTGTTTTTTGATTCCACAAATTATATTGCAGATTATTTAAGAAGTCCCCAAACAATTTTTTTTAATGTTTCAAAAATAGACATTAATTATCATTATAAAACCTACGAAGATGCTTATATTGCAAGAATTTCTTCCAATGAAATTTTTAAACAAGAGGGATTTACTCCCTTAAAAAAAGAATCTTTATTATTACAAGAAAGCGATTTAACTAATTTACTAGAAAATCAAATAAATATCTTTACTACAAATTTTAAAGAAGAACACCCAAATTATACAAGCTATGTTTTTTCCCCTTCTAATGTTAAAAATTATTTTATGTTAAATCCTAACAATTCAACTAAATTAGAA
>JBIIMR010000003.1:0-26822 GCA_044337895.1 Alphaproteobacteria bacterium | reverse complement strand
ATTTAAAGAATATATTTTTCAAGCAACAGGCTTGTTTTCTATTTTTATTTTATTTTTTATACTAATCTACATGCTATACTCTATTTTTATTAATAGCTACAAAGCTTTTTATACCCATAAAATAACCCTAACCATAACATTTACAGAAAAAATGTTAAAAAATCAAAATTTAAAAGATCCAAATTTTGCATCTAATATTTTAAAAGTAACCTTAAATAATTTATTAAAAACAGAAAATATCAAAACAGATGATATTTTAAGCTTAAAATCAATTATAGACCTTTCAAATCTTTTAGAAAAAGAAAATACAGCACTAATTAATAAAACATATAATTTAACTTTTTTATTAAACTCTGCAATAGATAATTATTTAAAAAATAATATTTCTCCACAAACATTAACCCCTCAAATATTACAAGAAATAAAAAAGTTAAGATTAACAAAAATCATTTACCCTATTTTTAATATTTATTTTTTCACCAACAATGATTCATTTAGTAGCGAATTAGCAGGAATTAAATCGGCTTTTATAGGTTCTATCTCTTCTATTTTAGTAGCTTTAATTTTTTCGTTTATTATTGGAGTAAGCACTGCAATTTATTTAGAGGAATTTTCATCCAAAAAATTACTCCATTCTATTGTAGAAATTAACATAAACAATTTAGCATCCGTTCCCTCTATTATTTACGGATTATTAGGAATTACCATTTTACAAAATTTCTTACTTTTACCAAGGGGTAGCATTATATTATCAGGTATTTTATTAGGAATCATTTCATTACCAACAATAATAATAAATACAAGGCTTGCTTTAAGAGGGATTCCAAATTATATTAAGGAATCTGGTTATGGAGTAGGTGCATCAAAACATCAAATTATTTTTAATTTAGTTTTACCATTAGCACTACCAAATATTTTAACAGGAACAGTTTTAGCAATGCTAAGAGCTTTAGGTGAAACTGCACCTTTATTATTATTAGGGGCATTTATTTTTAACACTAAAACCCCACTTAGTTTATTTGATAAAAGCACATCCCTACCAATTCAAATTTTATTATGGTATAATATTCCCTCACACGGATTTTTAGAAAAAGCATCTGCCGCAATTTCAATTTTAATTTTACTTGTAATATTGATTAGTATTTTAACAATGTATTTAAAAAATAAATTTGAAAAAAAATTTTAAGAACAGGAGATTTATCATATTGTCCACAGAAGTAAAAAAAATCACAATTCAAAATTTAAATGTTTTTTATAACAAAATACAAGCTTTATTTGATATAAATTTATACATAATAGAAAAACAAGTTACCGCTTTAATTGGTCCTTCTGGCTGTGGGAAATCTACTTTTTTAAGATGTTTAAATAAAATGAACGATCTAATTGAAGGATGTAATATATCAGGAAGTATTACAATTTCTAATCAAGAGATTATCCATAAAAATATTAATCCCGTTTTAGTTAGAACAAAAGTTGGCATGGTTTTCCAAAAAGCAAATCCTTTTATAAAAAGCATTTACGAAAATATCGCCTACCCAATTAAAATACATGGAATGTATAAAGATAAAAAAGATATTGAAAATAAAGTCTTAGAATCCCTTTCTAAGGTAGGATTATTAGATGAGGTAAAAAATCGCTTACATGAAAGTGCTACTCTACTTTCAGGAGGACAGCAACAAAGATTATGTATAGCAAGAGCAATTTCAATAAATCCAGAGGTTATTTTAATGGATGAACCATGTTCTGCTTTAGATCCCATTGCTACTGCAAAAATAGAAAGTTTAATAGAAGAATTATCAACAAATTTTACCATAATAATAGTAACCCATTCAATGCAGCAAGCAGCAAGGATATCACAAAACACTGCTTTTTTTCACATGGGTAACTTAGTAGAATTTGGTAAAACAAAAGAAATTTTTAATAACCCAAAGAATAAAAGAACAGAAGATTATATTAGTGGAAGAATCGGCTAACACTTAACAAACTAACACATAGGAACAAGCAAAATGCAAGAACATATAGTAAAATCATATGATAAAGATTTAGAAAATTTAAAACTATTACTAATTAAATTAATAGAATCAGTTACAGAACAAATGTCTTTATTAATTTATTCAATTAGTAACAATTCTATAGAAATAGCAAGCTCTATCATAGAAAAAGATATCAATATTAATAAATTAAATTCAGATATTAATTTATCCTGCATCAATATTTTTACATTAAGAAGCCCCGTTGCATACGACCTAAGATTAGTTTTTTCAGCTAGCCATATTTCTATTAATTTAGAAAGAATAGGAGATAACATAAAAAATGTGGCTAAACATCAACTTGTTTTATCTAGCCATAGCAATAGTATAGAACAAAAATTCTTTGAAATGATGAGCTTAATTTTATCAATGCTCAAAAATCTTAACTTAGCAATTACCACAATTGATGTTAATATTGCAGATAGCATAGCAAAAGAAGATAAAAATATAGATATACTTTACACTACAATTTGCAGCCTTTCTTTAGAAAAAATGGAAGCAAAACCAAACAAAACAAATTCTTTATCAAATTACCTAATGATGTCTAGATTTTTAGAAAGAATAGGAGATCATATAGTAACCATAACAAAATACATTAAATACATTGATACAGGTAAATTTTAAAACAAACCATCTCCTAAAAAAATGATTAATCTTTTTGCATAATCAATAAGCTATTCTACCTTAACAGTTTCAACTACCTTAACAGTTTCAACTACCTTAACAGTTTCAACATTACCAATCTTAACAGATCCATCATCCTTATCAGATTTCACATCTTTAGAAGATTCTATTTTATCTAACTCTAATTGTTTATTTTTTCTACTTTTATTTCTTTTTTCTTTAACATCAACATCAGCATAATTTAAAGTAGATGGAGTAGAAGGCATTTTATTTTCTTTTGATTTTTGAATCTCTAAATATTTTTTAAGATCAGAAGATCTTTCTTCTATTAAGATATCATTATAAGCTTCTTCTCTTTTAGAAGTGTCTATATTTTTATAAGCACGAACATCATACACAAATCCAATTCTAAATTTTAAAGAATTTAGCGTAAAATCATTAGAATATATAGCAATTCCCCTCACATCAACAGAGTAATAATATATCTCAAAATTTGCATAAGATTTATTAGAAACCCTAATATTAGTTCCCATAGATATAACAGGAACATTCCTATCCGTATAAACAGATTCATCCTCACTTCCATAAACAACTCCTAAAACACCTAAGCTAGCATAAATATCATACCTATCAGAAAATTTATAACCTATTTTAAGATTTTTAGATGTTTTTTGCTGAAAATCTAAGCTATATGCAATTGGCTTTGTTGCAGTATTAGATAAAGTAGAAACAGAAAGCCTATCTAAAAAAGCTTCATATCCAAAGTTAACAGCAAAATAAAATTTATCAGAAAAAGGAATCTTAGATTCAAAAAACATATTTGGTTTTACAGGGTAATAAGCATCAGTTTCAGATGAAAAATAAACATCCTCAATACCTATACTAGAAGGTGTATCTAATTTTTGAACTCTATACCCATAAACATTTAGATTAGAAAAATTCAATTGAAGCCCCAAAGAATCAACATGCCCCACAGAAGATAAATCTAACAAAAATGGCATCAAAACAGCCATAAGACCAGTAATAAAAAAATCCATTTATCCACTCATAACTTAAAAAATATTATTTATTTTCAATTAATTATTACACAACAACAATAAACACTATATTGCAATAATATTTATTTATTATTAATTTTTTTTAACCTTTTTGCAAAATTATACCACCATAATTATAATTAATCCAACATTATAATTAAATTAAGTTGTAATTATAAAAAATAATTTATAAAATAAGTCTGCAAGTAAAGCCAAAATTAGATACAATTAACATAAGGTTATAAGTTAAAATGATGTCAACAACAAAAGTCCTATCAATAATCATACCTGCTTATAATATAGATTTGTATATTAAAGATTGTTTAGAATCAATTAAAAATCAGGATTTTAAAAATTTCCATTTAATAATAATCAACGATTTTTCACAAGATAATACACCGCAAATAATTAACAATTTTATAAATAGCAATCCCCAAATCTCAATAGATATAATAAACAACTCCACACATTTAGGCTCAGGATTAAGTAGAAACATAGCTTTATCAAAGGTAACTACAAATTATATAATGTTTATAGACGGAGACGATTTTTTAATAACAAACACCGCCCTTAGCGAGTTAATAACACACATACAAAAAGAACAAAGCGATTTAGCAATTTTTAATTACACAAAATATTATAAAAAATACAAATTTAGTGTTAAAAAAAAATATAGTTCTTTGAATAAAATTTTTACAAATATCAACGATTTAAAGCTATCAATTTTAAGCCAAAGCGGAATAGGAACTTGCTGGAATAAAATTTACAACACTTCTTTTTTAAAACAAAACAACATATTTTTTTCCAACTATTTATTTGAGGATGTAATATTTTTTTATAAATCAATTTTATTTAGTAAAAAAATTAGTATATATTCTAAAAGTTTATATGGATATCTTAAAAGACCACAATCCTTAATGTCCACTAAACACAAAAATTACAGCTTTGTCTTTTCCTATTATCAGGATATATTCAATTTTTTCAAAACATTACCAAACGACCCTTTTTATAATGATGCTAAAAATTTGTCCCTATTAAAGTTAACCAATAAATTATTTAAGCTTTTTAAAAGTTCTAGTTTTTCAAATAAATCAAGCTATTATATTCAACTCAAAAATTTCATTATTAAAAATAAAGATTATTATCATTTAATATCTAACAAAAAATTAAAATCAAAAATTCATTCCATTTTAACAAAAAATTTTTTGCTTAATCTTATCAAGTATGGTATTGTATAGATATTAGAATATTTAATTGCATCTTAAGGCGAATAAAAACATGTCACAATTTACCACCGATTCTAAATTTAATCAATATTTAGATTTAGCTAAAACAAAACCACCAATAAAAGTAGCAGTTGTAAATCCAATAGATGAAGTTTCTTTTTTAGGTGCATTAGAGGCTTATGAAAATAAACTAATTACCCCTTTTTTATTTGGAAAAGAAGAAGAAATAAAAAACATTGCAATAAAGTATAAAAAAAACATAGATACCTTACAAATTATTAATTGTCAAAGCATACAAGAAACAATAGATACAGCAATTTTATTTTGTAAAAATAATACTTGCCAAGCTTTAATGAAGGGTAAAGTTCACACAGATGAACTCATGGCAGCAGTTGTCAACAAAGAAACAGGGTTAAGAACAACCACAAGAATCTCCCATGTATTTGTTTTAAGTTTACCAAACTATCCAAAGTTATTTGGGATAACAGATAGTGCAATAAATATCGCACCAGACTTAACAACAAAGGAACATATCATTAAAAATTCAGTTAGTTTGTTTAACAAATTAATTTCTACTAAACCAAACATAGCAATTATTTCTGCAACAGAAACCCCTAATCCTAAAATGCAATCTTCTCTTGATGCTGCCACTTTAGCAAATTCAGAAGTTTTAAAATCAATTGCCAACATAGAAGGACCCTTTGCAATTGATAATATTTTAAGCAAAGAATCAGCAGAAATTAAAAATATAAAATCAAATTTAATAGAAAACACAGATATTTTTATAATGCCAAATATAGAATCAGGCAACATTTTAACAAAATCCCTTGTATATTTAGCACATGCAGAAGTAGCAGGTCTAGTAATGGGTGCAACAGTTCCCATTATTTTAACTTCAAGGGCAGACACTGCTAGTTCAAGATTACTATCTTGTGTTTTAGCATCACTTTACATAAACAAGTAGAAAAGGAATTTAAAAATGAAATCAATTTTAATAATTAATGCAGGGTCTTCTAGCTTAAAGTTTCAACTATTTCATTTTGATACTTTAGAATCTTACATCAACGGACAAATAAGTGGATTAGGAACATCAGATCAAAAAATTATAATAAAAGATAACAACAAAGAAGTTTTACATCAAGAAAAATACCAAGAAACAACTTCTCGTGATGAAATTTTAGTATCTTTAATTGAAACCCTACAAAAATTATTTCCATCATTAAAGTTAGAAGTAGCAGGTCACAGAGTTGTCCACGGAGGTATTCATTATATTAATCCAACAATTATTAACCAAACTGTTATAGATACATTAAAAAGCATTACATACTTAACTCCAATTCATCTTCCACATAATATTAAACCAATGGAGGTTTTACAATCAAAGTTTCCCAATTTAAAACAAGTAGCATGTTTTGATACCGCATTCCATGCAACAAATAACAAATTAACACAGTACTATGCAATTCCAAGAAAATACATAGAACAAGATAATATAAAAAGATACGGCTTCCATGGATTATCATATGAATACCTATCTTTAAAAATAAAAGAAATAGATAAAGATTTATCTTCTAAAAAAATAATAGCTTTCCATTTAGGTGCAGGAGCATCTCTTTGTGCTTTAGAAAATGGTAAAAGTGTAACAACAACAATGGGATTAACCCCACTAGATGGATTAATAATGGGCAGTAGATGCGGTTCAATTGATGCTGGAATAATACTATACTTATTACAACACAAAAAATTAACCCCTAAAGAATTAGAACATGTTTTATATTTTGAAAGTGGAATCCTAGGACTTAGCGAGGAAAGCAGTGATTTTTATCAAGTAGAAACATCAAAAAATCCTAAGTCTAAAGAAGCTTGGGATATTTATTTATACAATCTATTAAAACAAACAGGTCAAATGATTGCAGCATTAGAAGGTGTTGACGGGTTTATTTTTACAGGTGGAGTAGGAGAAAACACAGCAGAATTAAGATCATATTTAGCAAATAAATTCAAATGGTTAAATATAGAAATAGACGAATCAAAAAATAAAAATAAAGAAATTTTAATTTCGACTCAAAAGTCAAAAGTGAAGTGTTATGTTATCCCAACCAACGAAGAATGGATTATAGCAAACCACTCTAAAAATCTTATTTCTTAAATAATTTTTTAAAAATCCACTATTTTTGCTTTTTCTTCTAATAAAACAGGGATTCCATCTATTATTTCATAATAAATAGAATCTTCTTCATTAAGTAAAATATTTTTATCTTCTACATAAATTAAATTTTTACCAGTTTTAGGACAAACAACAATTTTTAACATTTCTTCAATATGATTTTTATGCATCTTACATTCCCAACTAAATTATAAACTTTTATTATTATATCAATTTTTAAAAAGATATTGCAAGTAAATAAAAAAACATATATAATTAAAATAAATATTCCTGCAGGTGTAGTTCAGGGGTAGAACGCAACCTTGCCAAGGTTGATGTCGTGAGTTCGAATCTCATCACCTGCTCCATAAACATCAAATAATCATATATTAATTGTTAACAACATTCAATCCCCATTCTAATTTTAAAACTTTTTGTCTTAAATCTATAGGAATTTTTATTACATAATTTTTTATTTTTTCATTTAAAATACCATAATAAAAACCTGTATCCAATATTAACTCTTTATCAGATCTAAAAACTATCACATTATCATTCACATTAATCAAAATAATATTTTTATTTTCAGTGGTTTTTACATTCACAATTTTAGGATGCAAATTTAATCTAATATAGGCATCAACAATATCTTCCTTATATTTATCTTCAATTCTAATCAATTCTTCAACTAAAATATTATCCCCACTATGCCTATCTATCATAACAGTTTTATGATAAGTTAAAATATTATAATCAAAATAAGTATTAACATATGTTTCCCAATTTTCATCTTTTCTCTGTGTAATTTTTACAGAGGTTTCATCTTTTTTATTAAAAAATACTTCATTATATTTCCCAAATAAAACAAGCCCAGAGTGATTAACCCTATCTTGTTTTAACCCATTATTTACAATAATTTTACTATTTTTCATATTTATTTCATTACTAAATAAACTGTTATATAACGATTTACTATTCCCAGTATCCATAATAAATAAAGTTTCTTTATTTTGAACCCTTAAATATCCGCTATATTTTAATTGATTAGATGGATTAGGATTAATAACCCCATTCAAAGAAAACAAATAATCAATAAAATCAGATGCAACTTCAACCCCACCATTAAAAACAGCTAAAGAATTATCCAATGTCCTAAGTGTTTTTATAAATGTTATCATATTATCAATGTATATATTCAATTCTTGAGGAGGTTTAATTTTATTAAATTTTAAATTATTATATAAAATAAGAATTCTTTCTAAAATAAGCAATGTTTGTAACGGATCAGATAAATAATGCCCTCCATCTGGCAAAATAATAATACTAAGCTCTTTAATTATTCCATTAACCCCAATATTAAGCAAATTTTCCTTATTTTTAAAGAATAAAGAAATCATAATTAAAGTTTCATTTAATACAAAATAATCTTTTTTATTACAAAGAGGCTTAATTTTAATTAAATAATCCACTTGATTAATTAAAAAATCATTTAATTTATCCATTAAAATTACATCTTTTTTTATTTTTAAAAAATCATAATTTATTACAATATTATATATTCTTCTAGAAAGAATACCAATTTCAAAAGTTTCATTATAATCTTTCAAATAACAAGTAATAAAACTAGAAATCAAATCAATCGCCCTATTTCTAGCTTTAATAGTATCCACATCTTTTAAATATTTCAACCATTCAAAACTCCATAGAAATACCTTTGTATTTTTATCTAAATCTTTATTTACATCTTTAAAATTTTTAAAATTAAATTTTTTACCATCAAAATACATATCTCCATAAATAATCATTTGCCCTATATCAATATTTTTAGGATATCTACTATAATCATTTTTGGTAATAATTTCCCATTTTTTTACAAACAAATATCCATACAGCTTAGATTTTACAAATTTAAATAAAAACTTAAATAAAAATTTAATCAATAATCCATAAAAAAAAGCAAAAATAAAATCAATAAAAAAAAATATATTTTTTTCTTTTTTATTTAAATCCACTTTTTTCATTAATAAAAATTCCTATCTAATTAAATTTTCAAATTATTTACCAGTAGACCCAAATCCACCATCTCCCCTCACAGTATCTTGGAAAGAATCCATTTCTAAAATTTTCACATCAGAAACTTTAGTAAACACAATCTGAGCTATCCTATCTCCACTTTGAATAACAAATTCATCAGGAGACAAATTAATTAACAAAATTTTCACTTCTCCTCTATAATCGCAATCTATAGTTCCAGGAGAATTTAAAACAGTTACTCCATTTTTCAAAGCTAAAGAAGACCTAGGTCTAATTTGCCCTTCATATCCATTAGGAATTTCCATAATCATACCGCTATTTATTAATTTTCTTTCCAATGGTTTAATAATTATTTTTTCCTTAATATTTGCATACAAATCAAATCCACTACTAAATTCAGTAGCTTTTAGAGGCATTACAAAATCTTCATTTAATTTTTTAACTTTTACAATAATCCCATCCATTTTATTTATCCTTTTATTTTAATTATTTAATTATTTCCTATTTTTATTTATCAGCAATTAGAACAATCACACATATAGCAATCTACATAATATATTGTATATATAATTTATTAATTTATTCTTTATTTAAGAAATAAAACACATAATAACATAAACAAAGCTAGCACAATCAATTTTATATAAAATATTAATATGCTAAATTCTTTTTTGTAATTCACAATATTTACTATATTTTGATTAGCATTAAAATTTAATAATTTTTTATATCCATTTTTTATGGTATTTTTAAATATTTCCGTAGTATATTTTAATGATAAATTATAATCTTTATCAATTTTTTCTATAATATTTTTTCCCAAAACCCACATATTAATTTCAGGATAAAGCTCCCTACCAATTCCTTCTAAAATTAATAAATTTTTTTGAATTAAAATTAAATCTTCTTGTGTTTTCATATTATACATTTTTGTGATATAAAATAGTTGAGAAATCAAATCTCCAATAGATATATCTAATGAATCTTTTTCAAAAACACCTTCTAATATAGCAGAACAAGCAATAGCAAATTCATCTACATCATATTTATCATCTATCCAACCATTTTCAAAATGAATTTCAGCAGCTCTTTTATAATTTTTATTTAAAAAAGCTAAAAAAAGCTCCAACACCGCTTTTCTAGTTTTTACATTAAGAATTTCTAAGATAGCATGGTCTATAGTAGCTATTGTATTATTTTTTTTAATTAAAATATTTCCAGGATGAAAATCGCCATGGAATACCCCAACTACAAACATTTGATAAAAAAAAACATATATAATATTTTCAAGAGCTATTTTTTTATTAATATTATATTGAATCAATTTATTTTTATTTAATAAACTAACCCCATCTATAAATTCTGTAATCATTAAATTTTTAGTTGTATATTTTGAATAAACATTTGGAACTTCATAAAATGATATATTAGTCGTTTCCCTTTTAATTTCCATATTAAAAGATGATTCAAATCTTAGATCCATCTCTAATTTTAAAATTTTTTCCAATTTATTTACAACCATTAAAAATTTCATTCTTTTAGCTTCTAAAAATATTTTTTCAAGTATTTTAGCAAAAAGTTTCATTAATTTAATGTCTTGTTGAACTTTAGTTTGAATATCTTTTCTCAAAATTTTTACCGCTACAAAATTTTTTTGATTTTTTATTTTAGCTTTATAAACTTGTGCTAAAGAGCCAGAACCTATTTCTATCTCTAAGAATTCATCAAAAATATCTTCAATGTTTCTATTTAATTCTTTTTCTATTAAAGGCTTTATGTCAACAAAATTCTGTGATTTTACAAAATCTGTTAACTTTGCAAAATGATTAATAGTATTTTTATCAAAAATATCATATCTTGTAGAAAATATTTGCCCTAGTTTAATAAATACAGGACCAGATTTTTCTAAAAATTCAATCAAATTTATCATATTTTTATCCATAGAGCTTTTATGATAAAATATTTTAAAAAAGAAATAAAATTTATTAGGAAACACAGCTAAAAGAAACCATATTCTATACCTAAATACAAGATACATTAAGTAAAAAAGTCTAAAAATCATATTATTATTTCATTATTTGTAAAATTTATTTTATACCCCCATGGATAGCAACCACCCCATTAGATAAATTTTTATAATAAACATCTTTAAATTTAGCATTAGAAACCATTTGTAAAAATTCTTCCTGTTTAGGAAATTTCGTAATACTTTCAGCTAAATATTTATATGCATCTTGATTTTTAGCAATCAATTTACCCATCAAAGGTAAAACACTAAAAGACCAAACATCATAAAATTTTTTTAAAATTATTCCTTCAATTTCAGAAAACTCCAAACACAAAAAAACTCCATTAGGCTTCAATACTCTGTATGCTTCTTCCAATACTTTTTGAATGTCTGTCACATTTCTTATACAAAAAGCAATTAAATATACATCAAAAGAATTATCTTTAAATGGCAATTGTTCCGCATTACCAAGCAAAACATTTGCATTTCCCATAATCCCATTTTTTAAAAGTTTTTCTTTACCAATTTTTAACATTTCCATGTTAATATCAAACATAGTTACAACATTGTTATAAAATTTTTTCTCAAAACTATTATCTAAAACAAGCTTAGTAATATCCGCTGTTCCACCGCCAACATCTATAATTTGCATATTATCTTTATATTCAAATTTTTTAACAAATTCTTTTTTCCACAATCTATGTATACCAAGGCTCATAACATCATTCATCAGATCATACACATTAGAAACCCCATTAAAAACATCCATAACTTTTTTTACTTTATCTGTTTTTAATATTTTTTCAAAACCAAAATTAGTCCATTCATTTACCATTTTTAATATTAATTCTCTTTCATTTTTTAACAGCTTTACAAAAAAAACTATTTAACTTAATATTCATAAATACAACAAATTATTTTATAACAAACATATATAAATAAAAAGATTAAAAATCAAAAATTCTAACTATTTAAAATTTACAAATTACCATGCCAGAATTACCAGAAGTAGAAACAATGAAAAACTCACTCCAAATTTTAGTTGGAGAAACAGTAACAAACTTAACTATTTCCAATAAAAAATTAAGAAAAAACATAGAATTAACAGATTTAAACAGCTTGATCAACTATCAACTATTAAACATTTTTCGCAAAGGTAAATTTTTATTTTTACATTTCCAAAGTGATTCGCAAAATAACACATTAAATAACACTTTAAATAATACTTTAGTTATGCATGCAGGAATGTCAGGTAATTTTTTTATTTTCAATAAAAAAGATTATATTCCAAAAAAGCACGATCATATAATTTTTACTTTTAGCAACGAAAAAGTAGTGGCATACAACGATCCAAGAAGATTTGGATTAAGCACTTTATATAAAAATCACCCCCCCATGGAAACAGAAATTTATAAAAACCTAGGTATAGATGCCCTAAGTAAAGATTTAAACGGAGATATTTTATTTTCCCTTTGCAAAAATAGAAATCAATCAATAAAGTCTGCCCTGTTAAATCAAAAAATAATTGCAGGAGTTGGAAATATCTATGCTTTAGAAAGTTTATTTTTATCAAATATTTCCCCATTAAAACCCTGTAAAGAAATCACACAAATTCAATACCAAACATTACATAAAAATATTTTGCTAGTATTAAGCAACTCAATTAAATTAGGAGGTTCTACCTTAAAAGATTATAAAAAAACCGATGGCACAATAGGCAATTTTCAAACATCTTTTAAAGTATATGGCAGACACAAACAACAATGCTTTGTTTGCCAAAATCCAATTATCAAAATTATCCAAAATCAAAGATCTAGTTTTTATTGTAATATTTGTCAAACTTAATTAAAAAAAACAAGCTTGACTAAAAAAAATTTTCACTCTATATTTAACAATAGGTTACAACCTCTTATTAAAATGTTATTTTAAAATATATCAAGGAAACTACAAACATATGGCAAATATTAAAAGTAATCAAAAAAGTATTATAAAAAATTTAAAAAAAACAGTTATTAATCGCAGTCGTTTAAACAATATGAAAACTTTTATCAAAAAATTTGAAGAAAGTGTTAAATCAGGCAATAAAGAAATAGCTAAAACAAATTTTATTTTAGCAGAATCAGCAATAGCTAAAACTTCCCAAAAAGGTACTTTACCAAAAAATACAGCTTCTCGTAAAATAGCTAAACTTTCTGCTAAACTTAAAGCATTAGCTTAGTTTAAAATTATAATTTTATAAAATGAGCCAAATTTCTTCCAATGAAAACTGGAAATCAGTTTTAAATCTTTTACAGCAAGAACTAGACCAAAGCTCATTTGATAGTTGGATAAAACCAATTAAATTTTTAGAAGTAAATGGAAATATTTTAAAGCTTTTAGTCCCTAGTTTATTTTTAAAAAACTGGATATCTTTAAACTATAAAGATTCTATTTTTATAAATGCTAAAAATATTTTTACAGATATTGTAAGTATAGATTTAATCGTATCAAGTTTTAACGAAGATACAAATCAAAAAGATGTAACATTAGAAGTTGCAAGCAATATAAACCAAAATCATAATTTTAATTACCAAAACAATCCACCACAAAATACCCAAATAATGGATATTAAATTGGATGAAAGCTACACTTTTGAAAATTTTGTTGTAGGAAAATCCAACGAATTCGCTTATTCTGCCGCAAAAAGAGTTGCAGAAGATAGTAAAATTCACTTTAACCCCCTATTTTTACACGGCGGTGTAGGATTAGGCAAAACACATCTTATCCAATCCATAGCTTGGTATATTACCAAAAATTTTCCAAGCCGTAAATTCCTTTATTTATCAGCAGAAAAATTTGTTAACATGTTTGTTCAATCTTTAAAAAATAAAGATATGATAAATTTTAAAGATATGTTTCGTAGCACAGATGTTTTAATGATAGACGATTTTCAATTTATAAGCGGCAAAGAGCAAACCCAAGAAGAATTTTTCCACACTTTAAATTCTTTAATTCAGCAAAATAAACAAATAATTTTTTCAGCAGATAAATCCCCCTCAGAGCTAAATTCAATAGAAGATAGAATTATTTCAAGACTTCAAGCAGGCTTAGTAATAGATATCCACTCAACAACCTACGAACTTAGAGTTGGAATATTAGAATCAAAAATTGCAAACTTAAATATAAAAATACCTAAAAATGTAATTGATTTTTTAGCACACACAGTCACATCAAATGTTAGGGAATTAGAAGGAGCTTTAAAAAGAATAATAGCTCGCCATGAATTAATTGGTCAAAAAATAGATTTAGATATGGCAAGCAATGCAATAGAAGACATAATTAAATTTTCTAACAGATCAATCACCATAGATTATATTCAAAAAAAAATTTCAGAACATTATAATATTAAATTAGCAGAATTAAATTCTGCAAAAAGAGATAAGAATCTTGCTAAACCGCGCCAAGTAGCAATGTTTTTAACCAAACAATTAACAAATAATTCATTACCAGAAATAGGCAGAAAATTCGGCGGAAGAGATCACACAACAGTTTTATATGCAATAAGAAAAATAGAAGAAGAACAAAAAAAAGATATAAATTTAGAAAATGATATAAAATTTTTATCAAAGATTATTAAAAAAGGCAATTAAAAACCATAACAATAAAAATAAAATAAATAATAATATTATTTTACATAATTATAATAATAATATATAATTAACAATAAGTTAATTTACTAATTAAAAAATTTATAACACTATTAGAGGATATAAAAAGCCATGAAATTCACTATAAAAAATGATATTTTCCTCAAAACTTTAGAAAATATAGAATCAGTTGTTGAAAAAAAAAGTATTACTCCAATTTTAAGTAATGTTCGCCTTCAGGTAACAAATGATATACTTTTACTTAATGGAACAGATATGGATTTAGATATCGTAGAAACAATAACAGTTACAAATCCACAAGAAGGCACAACAACAGCTTCCATCCATAAACTTTACGAAACAATAAATAATTTACCAAAAAACTCTTCCACAAGCATAGAATTAATAGATGATAAACTCCATATAACTTGTGATAGATTCAAAGGTTATTTAAACACAATTTCCGCAGATGAATTCCCAATTATTTCAACAGATGAATTACCAATCAATTTTTATCTTCCAATTAGTGACTTCAAATTATTGTTAGAAAAAACAAAATTTGCAATTTCCCAAGATGATACCCGTTACTATTTAAACGGTGTTTATTTTCACACAACAGAAAGAGAAGGCGTAAAAATAATAAGAGGTGTAGCAACAGACGGACACAGATTAGCATTAACAGATATTCCAACTACAGAAGGATCAGAAAACTTAACCCCAATCATAATACCAAAAAAAGCAGTAGAAAAGATATTTAATCTTTTATCTAAAACAAAAGAAGAAAAATTAAAAATTAGTAGCTCCAATACAAAAATTTCTTTTAACCTTGCTAATTTAACTTTAACCTCTAAGTTAATAGATGGAACATTCCCAGATTATAAAAGAGTAATTCCAACAAATAATACCGAGGAAATCACAATAGATAAACAAATCTTTATAAGTAAAATAAAGCTTGTATCAACTTATAGCGATGAAAAGTTAAAAGGTATTAAATTCAATATAACAAAAAACACCCTTAATATTATAGCAGAAAATATAGAAGGACAAGCAGAAGAAGAAATTGCTTTAGAAAATGAAATTGCAGATCTCTCTATTGCATTTAATTCAAAATATATTTTAGAAATTTGTGAAAAAATAACAACCGATAAAATTACAATTCTTTTATCTTCAAGTAATACCCCTGCTTTAATTAAAACAAAAAGCAGTGAAAACGAACTTTATGTATTAATGCCTATGCGAATTTAATTCTATTTTAATACAGTAAAATTTTATATTTTAATATAAATAATATAAATTATGTTTTTTACCCCAAAAGAAATTAAAAATACAGTTACTACAAATAGAATTAGTAGTATATCCCTTTATAATTTTAGGAATTACCACAACTCTACATTTCATTTTAACAAAAATAAGGTTGTAATTTTAGGTGAAAATGGAATCGGTAAAACTAACATTTTAGAGGCTATTTCACTTTTTTCCCCAGGCAAAGGATTAAAAAACAGCAAAATAGAAGACCTAATTAGCACAACACACGAAAAAAATCAGCATTTTTGTTTCCATCTAAATATTAACTATTTCCATCATTTAGGAGACATTAATTTAACAACAAAAGCAATTATCAAAGAAGAAAAATTAAAAAAAGTTTTTTTATTAGATGAAAATCCAATCAAAAACAGTGATAAATTAACAAGTTATTTAACACTAATTTGGTATACCCCACAACTAAATCTAGAATTTTTTGCAGATAAATCATTTAAAAGAAAGTTTTTAGACAGATTAATTTTTAATTACAATTCTACCCACTTAAATCTTTTGCTAGATTATGAAAAACTACTAAAAGAAAGAACTTTAGTTTTAAAGCAAAATATTTCCCACAAATGGTTAAATCATTTAGAGGAAGCTTTAGCAGAAAAATCATCAGCAATTACAATCAATAGATTTAATTTTCTTACCAAATTAAATCTCATAATTCAAAGTTCTTTTAATGTTTTTTCTAAAATAGACTTAAGCTTAGACGGAGAAATAGAATCAATAATGCAAAATAACTATGCAACCCAAGCAGAGGATAAAATTAAAGAGTTACTTAAACAAAACAGGGTAGAAGATGAAAGGTACGGCGGATCAAAAATAGGAATCCATAAAACAAACTTTCAAATAAAAAAAATATCCAATAATATTTTAGATAAAAACAGCTCCACAGGGGAGCAAAAAATGATGCTAATTACAATCATTTTAGCTTTTACTTATTTAACAATTGTAGATAAATCAATCTACCCTACTTTACTTTTAGATGAGGTTTTTACACACTTAGATTCACATAATCAAATCCTACTTCTCAATAAATTATTAGAATTAAATTGTAGTTTTTTCACAACAAATACAATAGACACCCCTTTTTTAAATTATAAAAACGAATTAGAATTTTTGCATCTTTTAAAATAAAAACTAACAAAAAAATAAAAAATAGATTAAAATAATAACAATTAATCTAACAATTTAACTTAAAATTTTTAAAAGGGTGAAAAATGGAAAACCAAAATAACAATCCTATCAATAACAATAATTATGATTCTTCTTCTATTAAAGTTTTAAAAGGATTAGATGCAGTAAGAAAAAGACCAGGAATGTATATAGGAGACACCGACGACGGATCAGGACTTCACCATATGATATACGAAGTAGTAGATAATGCAATAGACGAATCTTTAGCAGGCCATTGTGATAAAATTTTAATAACCTTAAATAAAGATAATTCTTGCACAGTAAGGGATAACGGCAGAGGAATCCCTGTAGATATCCATGCAGAAGAAGGAGTTTCAGCAGCAGAAGTAATAATGACACAACTCCATGCAGGTGGAAAATTCGATCAAAATTCCTATAAAGTTTCAGGCGGACTCCACGGTGTAGGTGTTTCAGTAGTAAATGCACTTTCTATTTATTTAGATTTAACCGTATGGAAAAATGGCAAACAATACTTTATTCGTTTTAAAAATGGTGTAGCAGAAAACCCACTTCAAGAAGTAGGTGATGCCCCAATGGTAGATGGTAAACCATTAACAGGAACAGAGGTAACTTTTTTACCTTCTCCAGAAATTTTTAAAATTACCCACTTTGAATATAAAATCATAGAAAGAAGATTAAGAGAATTATCTTTTTTAAATTCAGGTGTTTATTTAGAATTTATAGATAAAAGAGAAGTAGATGAAATTTCAAACATCCTCCATTACGAAGGCGGATTACAAGAATTTGTTAAATATTTAGATAAATCTAAAAATCCAATTATAAAAGAAATTATCAGTTTTCAATCCCAAAAAGATAACCTTACAGTAGAAGTTGCAATGTGCTGGAATGATAGCTACCATGAAACAACCCTTTGTTTTACAAATAACATTCCCCAAAAAGACGGCGGAACACACTTAGCAGGGCTAAGATCAGCAATTACAAGATGTGTCCAACACTATTTAAATGAAAGCGGCTTAAACAAAAAACACAAACTAGATTTAACAGGAGAAGATGCAAGGGAAGGACTAACGTGTGTATTATCAGTTAAAGTTCCAGATCCAAAGTTTTCATCCCAAACAAAAGATAAATTAGTATCCTCAGAAGTAAGGCCAGTAGTTGAAAATTCAGTATACGAAAAACTCTCCACCTATTTTGAGGAAAATCCACAAGATACAAAAATCATCCTCAACAAAATTTTAGAAGCAGCATCAGCAAGGGAAGCAGCAAAAAGAGCAAGGGAATTAAGTCGTAAAAAAAACACAAACGACCTTAACAATCTCCCAGGTAAATTAGCAAGCTGTTCAGAAAAAAATCCAGAATTATGCGAATTATTCATAGTAGAAGGTGATTCAGCAGGTGGTTCAGCAAAACAAGGAAGAGACAGAAAAACCCAAGCAGTTTTACCATTAAAAGGTAAAATCTTAAATTCAGAAAGAGCAAGATTTGATAAAATAATTAGCTCTGCAGAAATTGGCACATTAATCACCGCAATAGGAACAGGAATAAAAGACGATTTTGATATAGAAAAATGCCGCTACCACAAAATAATAATAATGACCGATGCCGATGTGGATGGTAGCCATATTAGAACACTTCTATTAACTTTCTTTTACAGGCACATGCCAGAGTTAATTAAAAAAGGCTACATTTACATAGCACAACCCCCACTTTATAAAAGTAAAAAAGGAAACTCCGAAGTATACCATAAAGAACAAGAGACCTTAGATAACTTTTTATTTAATCTTGCAATTTCAGAAGGTGCATTACTAACAACCCAAAGCGGAACCCAAATTACAGGAAATCATTTAAGTGATATTATAAAAACTTGTAAAGAAGCAAATCAATTATTATTTAACCTTTCTAAAAATTCCAACATAACCTTAATAGAAAGGTTACTAAATGTAAATGCCCTTAATGCAGAAATTATTTTCAACGAACAAGAGTTACCAAACAAACTCATAGAAATAGAAAATTACCTAAATAGTTATGAAAAATCCTATAATCAAAATTGGCAAATCAACTTTAACATTGATGCAGGATTCATAATATCCAAAATCACAAAAGGTGTCAAAGAAGAATATCACATTTCCAATAAAGTTTTATTATCAAGTGAATCTAAAAAATTAGTAGAAATTTACTCTACTATTAAAGATATTTTTGATAAACCTAGTATGCTAACCCTAAAAGAAAATAATTTTGTAATTAATAATATTTCAGAATTATTAAAAATTCTTTTAGATGCATCTAAAAAAGGACTTTACATCCAAAGATATAAAGGATTAGGAGAAATGAATCCAGAACAACTATGGGAAACAACCCTAAACAGAGATTCAAGAACTCTCTTAAAGGTTAATGTTGATGTTTTTGAATCCGCAGACGAAATTTTTTCTACCCTAATGGGCGACATAGTAGAACCAAGAAGAGATTTTATCCAAAAGAATGCTTTAAGTGTTAACAATTTAGATATTTAATACTATAGTCCTCTTAACTTCAAATTTCAAAGGATATATAAAAATGGTTATAAACTCTACAATTAATTCTTTTAAAAGTAATTTACTTGTAAAAACACTAATTTTATTTTTTATAACTTTATTTTTTATAGGCTGTTCAATAGGAGACAAAAACAACCCCAATAAAAAAACCCTAGCAACCAATCTAAACTGGACAGCATTTGAAGAAAATAACATTTGTTATTTAGTATCATTTCCCATAAAATCAGTAGGTTCTTACCAAGAAAGAAACCTATATTACACAATGATAGTCTTCAATAAAAAACAAGTCAAATCACCCTCCCAAATCATAGTTTTCGCAGGTAAAAATTATAAAGAAAACAGCCAAATAATTCTTAATTTAGATGATATTAAATATTACTTGCAAAATAATATTTCAAAAGCTAAAATTAACAATAAGATTGAAGCAGAAAAAATATTTACAAATATGTTAAAATTCAAATATTATGTAGTTTACCAAAGTTTTGAAGATTCTTCAGCAGAAGACACCTATTCATTAGACGGATTACAAGAAAGTTATAATATTTTAAATCAAAAATGTAAATAATAAACTTACAATCCAAAAATTATAAAAAATCCATGGAACCTTAAAATATATGACACCTATCCAAAAAAATTTAGTAGGATTAACTTTTCAAGAAATAGAAGAAATTATCTTAACTTTAGGTGAAAAAAAATTCAGAGCAAATCAAATTTGGCAATACATTTATTTAGACGGCCACAAAGATTTTAGCTTAATGACCTCCCTCGGCAAATCCCTCCGCCTCAAACTTTCACAGGATTATAATCTAAACCGCCTAACTATCAAAACAGAACAACTCGCTTTAGATAAAACCCATAAATTTTTATTCTCCCTAGAAGATAATAAAGAGATAGAAGCAGTTTATATTCCAACAAAAACAAGAAATACAATTTGTGTTTCTTCCCAAGTAGGTTGCAATATGGGATGCACTTTTTGCAACACAGGAACCCAAAAATTAGTCAGGAATTTAACCTCAACAGAAATTATCAACCAAATTTTAACCATCAAAGAATATTACTCCGATTTTAATAAAGATGAAAACCGTAAAATAACCAACATAGTTTTTATGGGAATGGGCGAACCACTTCAAAATTATAAAGAAGTTTTAAAATCCTTACAAATTTTAAACGATGCCAACGGGCTTTCAATTTCTAAAAGAAAAATCACCCTTTCAACCTGTGGAATAGTCCCAATGATGGAAAAATTAGCACAAGATATGCCTGTTAATTTAGCACTCTCACTTCACGGTGCAACCGATGAAATTCGCTCAAAAATAATGCCAATTAATAACAAATACCCATTAAAAGAACTTATAACCGCATGCAATAATTATTATCAAAAATCCAATACTAAAAAAATCACTTTAGAATACATCATGATAAAAGGATTAAACGACAAACTAGAAGATGCTAAAGAATTACTTAAAATTGCCAAACAAATCCCATGCAAAATAAACCTAATCCCATTCCATCCATGGGCTGGCTCACCCTTTGAGGCACCCAGCAAAAAAACAATTTATGATTTTGGCGAATTTTTAAATGCAAATTATATCACAACCACAGCAAGGCTAACAAGGGGAGACGACATCCTAGCAGCATGCGGCCAACTCAAATCCAAATCCCAAAAAACCCCAAAGCCCAATCCTTTAATCTAACCTACTTAGTCAACTTCAAAAATATATCCTCTAAGTTAGAAGAGTTAGTATTAAAAGAATTCACAAAATAACCCATTTCAACAAGCTTAGCAACAATATAACCCGTATCTTTTTGTTCTTTATATTCTACCTTAATAATATTTTTATTTTTTTCATCCACTAAAATTTTATAATCAATTAAATTTTTATCTTTTTCATTAAAATGTTTATCCAAGGTTATCTCTAAACTTTTTTCCCCCATTTTTTCCATGATATTATTTTTTGTATCTTGTAGAATTAGTTTACCTTTATTAATAATTGCAATTTCATCACAAAGTTCTTGAGCTTCTTCTAAATAATGTGTAGTTAAAATAATAGTTTTACCCTTATCTTTTAATTTTAACATTTCCCTCCAAATATGCTTTCTTAAATCAACATCAACCCCCGCAGTTGGTTCATCTAAAATAATAATGTCAGGATCATGGATTAAAGCTTTAGCAATTAACAACCTTCTTTTCATTCCACCAGATAAAGCTCTAGTCATAGAATCAGCTTTATCAGCTATTCCCATAGTTTCCAATAAATCCATTGCAGATTTTCTATTAGGTTTTACCCCAAATAATCCTTGATTAATCATTAAATATTCTATTGCAGTAAAAAAAGGATCAAAATAAATTTCTTGTGGCACAATTCCAAGTGATCTTTTTACATTTTTTAAATTTAAGTCTAAATCAAAACCATTTACAATAACTTTTCCAGCATTTTTAATAACAAGACTAGACAAAATATTAATCATTGTGGATTTTCCTGCCCCATTAGGACCAAGCAATGCAAAAAAAGAATTTTCTTTCACACTTAAACTAACACTATCCAAAGCAATTTTATCACCACTTTTTAATTTATAAACTTTACTTAAGTTTTCTATTTTTATTGAATCAACCATAATAATTATTTACACACCTATTAAAAAATCTTAGTAATTTAATTATACATATCATATAATAACTATATTAATAAAATTATCATACAATAAATAAATCAAAACAAATCAAATTTATGATACTACATTAAGCATTTTTAATAAAATTAATTTTAACATTTTTTATTACGGATATCAAAGTTTATGCCAAATACTAAAGATTCTAAAAAATCCCTCAATTTAGAGGAAGAATTAGCAACAACAAGAAAAGTTTTTTGCCAAGGAACCGCCCCAAGCAATCACCCCAAAGTTTATTTGTTTATCATTGATAAACAAATAAAATGCCCTTATTGTTCTAAATGCTTTATATTTAAAGGCAAAGATTAAATAAATGGAAGATACAAAAAAACAAAATATACTGTGTTTAATCGATGGATCGGCCTTTATTTTTAGAGCTTTCCATTCCCTACCCCCAATGTATAACAGCAATCAAACCCCTGTTAATGCAGTTTATGGATTTGCTAAAATGCTTGCCCAGAGCTTAGATCAATTTCCGTGTTCTAATATTGTAGTAATTTTTGACCATGGTAAAAAAACATTTAGAAATGATATTTACCCAAATTATAAAGCACAAAGACCCCCACTACCACAAGAGCTTGCTCCACAATTTAACTTAATTTATGAATTAGTAGATGCCTTTAACATTACAAGAATTTCACAAGAAGGTTACGAAGCAGATGATATAATAGCAAGCTATAGCAAAATAGCAAGTAAGCAAAATTATCAAACTATTATCATTTCATCAGATAAAGATTTAATCCAACTTTTAAATAAAGAAATTAAAATTTATGACCCAATGAAAAAAAAATACACCACAAATGAAGATGTATTAACAAAATTTGGAGTTTTACCAGAAAACTTTATCGACTTCCAAGCATTAATAGGAGACACATCAGACAACATTCCAGGGGTAAAAGGAGTAGGTCCAAAAACAGCAAGCACCCTAATTAATGAATATAAAAACTTAGATACAATTTATCAAAATATCAACAATATTAAATCAAAAACACTTCAAGCAAAATTATTAGAACACAAAGAACTCGCATACACTTCAAAAATTTTAGTCACCCTAAAACAAGAACTTCAAGATATTCCACCCATTAGTGAACTTTCTAAAAATAACCTTTCCCACGAATCCCTAGTTCCAGAAAAACTCCTAAAATTTTATAGTGAGCAAAATTTTAAATCCTTAGCAGTCAATTTAGCTACTAAATATAAAATCAATCTCTCAGATTTTTATAAAGAAAATCCACCACAAATAAAGCATCAAACCCCAAAACAAACCTCCCAAGAACATCAAAAAATAGATTTATTACCAAACAACACAACTCAAAAAATTCACCTAAAACAAGATTTATCAACAGCAATATCAAATTTATTTTCCCAAGAAATCCGCTTTATCTCCTTTAATATTCAAAATGAAATTCTAGAAGTTTACACAAAAGAACTAGGCACCTATTTAATAACCTATACTAAAGAAACAAACTCCCCAGATAGTTTTGATTTTGTATCCCAGCAAGAACAACAAAGCAATTCAATCTCCCAAGAATTCCTTTACAACTCTTTACTCCCTATTTTCAAAGATGCAAGCATAAAAAAAATATTTTTTAATTATAAATTATTTCTTCAAGAATTCAACACTGCAAACTTAATTCCATTAGGTTGTTTCGATGATTTACAATCAATAATATATCTTTTAGAAGGAACAAAATATAACCTTACAAACACCCCAGTTTTTTTTCAAAACTACTTCCAAACAGAATTACAAAAAGAATACCCCTTAAGCGAAAGTATTTTAATTTTATACCACAATTTACTAAAAAATTTAATTCTAAATCAACTTTATTCAATTTATGAAAACATAGATAAACCACTCATCTTAGTGTTATTCAATATGGAACAAGAAGGAATCACAATTTCTAAAGAAGAACTCTCTAATCTAACTTTATATTTTGAAAAAGAAATACAAAAACTCTCAGAAACAATTTATCAAAAAGCTAATAAAGAATTTAACATAGGCTCCCCAAAACAAATAGGAGAAGTTTTATTTGAGGAATTAAAACTCAAAGGTAAAAAAAATAAATCAGGTAGTTGGAAAACAGAAAGCGAAGTTTTAGAAGAACTAAATTTAGAAGGCCACACAATTTGCGGAGATATCCTAACATGGAGGCAATTTTCTAAACTAAAAAGCACCTATTCAGAAGGCTTAAAAAAGCATATTACCCCATTAACAAGTAAAATCCACACAACCTATTTAGCAACCCATACCTCAACAGGCAGACTTTCATCAATAGATCCAAATTTACAAAATATTCCCATCAAAACAGAAGAAGGTAAAAAAATCAGGCAATGTTTCATTCCCTCAAAAAATAATATTTTACTTTCCCTTGATTACTCCCAAATAGAACTAAGAATCCTCTCACACATAGCAAATATAGAAAGCTTAAAACAAGGTTTTGCAAATAATTTAGATATCCATAGCTTAACAGCAAGCGAAATTTTTAATATCCCATTACAAGATATAAATCAAGATTTAAGAAGAAAAGCAAAAGCAATTAATTTTGGAATCATCTACGGACTCTCAGCTTTTGGCTTAGCAAAACAAATCAATGTTAGCAATCAAGAAGCAAGCATTTATATAAAAAATTATTTTGAAAAATACTCAGGAATTAAAAAATATATGGATGAAACAACAGATTTTGTTAAAAAAAATCTTTTTGTTTATACCCTCTTTAATAGAAAATGTTTTTTTCCCGACATAAATCACCCAAACCATCTAATTAAACAAAATGCAGAAAGAGCAGCAATTAATGCAAGAATCCAAGGCACAGCATCAGACATAATGAGAAAAGCAATGAACGAAGTATTTCACTATATTACAACAAACAACTTAAATTGCAAACTTCTTTTACAAATCCACGATGAACTTTTACTAGAACTTCCAAACAATAATGATAAAGAAGAAATAGCTTTAAACATCAAGAATATTTTAGAAAAAACAGTTAAATTAAACATTCCTTTAACAGTAAATTATAATTTTGGTAAAAATTGGTTAGTAGCACATTAATACCATTAATAACAATAAATAATTTATTGCTTGTAATTATAAAATATTATATTATTAATATAAATGAATGAAATAATCATTTTTATTCAAAATCCTTTAATAAGAGGTAAAAACCATGAAAAGAGTTATTTTAATCGTCTTAGATTCAGTTGGAATAGGCTACTCAAAAGATGCTAACCTATATAATGATGTTGGTGCAAACACAGTTGGTAATATCCTAAACACATATAATGATGCAAAATTTCCCAATTTTAATTCCCTAGGATTAGGTTACCTTTTAAGTCACACTTCAGATAAGTCAATCAATTTAGAGAATTTTAAATTTGTTAATCAAAAAATAAAACCTATAGCATCCTATGCTTTTTCCCAAGAAGTCAGTAAAGGAAAAGACACACTAAGCGGACACTGGGAAATCGCAGGTGCAACCCCTAAAACAGATTTTGGTTATTTTACAAATCCACAAAACAGCTTCAGCAATGATATTCTTAATCACTTAATTACTACCTGTAATTTAACAGGTAGCTTAGGAAATTGCATCTCTTCAGGATCAAAAATTTTAGAAGATTTTGGTGAAGAACATATATTAACAAAAAAACCTATCTTTTACACTTCAGCAGATAGTGTTTTTCAAATTGCCGCCCACGAAGAAATTTTTGGATTAAATAATTTGTATAATCTATGCCAAGAAGCAAGAAAATATTTAACAAAATATAATATAGCAAGAATAATAGCTCGCCCTTTTTTAGGAAATAATAAATCCAATTTTGTTAGAACAAGTAACAGAAAAGACTACAGCCTTCAACCAGAAAAAAATACTATTTTAGATGAAGTAATAAAAAAAGGTGGTCAAGTTACAACCGTTGGAAAAATTTCAGATATTTTCGCAGGCAAAGGAGTTTCAAAATCAATCAAAGCAAACGGGTTAGAAGATATTTATAACAAAACCCAACAGGCAATACTAGAAGAAAAAGATTCTAGTTTAATTTTTTCTAATTTTGTTAATTTCGATCAAGATTTTGGGCACAGAAGAGATGTAAAAGGCTATAAAGAGCAATTAGAAATTTTTGATTCAAAAATCCCCCACTTATTATCCCTACTGCAAGAAAAAGATATATTAATAATTACAGCAGACCACGGATGCGATCCAACTTTTAAAGGAACAGATCATACAAGGGAATATATTCCTATTTTCATTTACCATAAAAACATTCAACCAGAATTTTTAGGCAAAAGATTAACATATGCAGATATCGGGCAATCAATTGCTACCTATTTAGAATTAAATCCCGTAACAGATGGCACAAATTTTCTCAATATAAACAATAATCATTAACCCCCCAAGTAACAAGGAGATTAACCCCCATGGCTACCCCACATA